>DGTW01000042.1:2141-11617 GCA_002393835.1 Treponema sp. UBA4326 | reverse complement strand
ATTCTCCGGGAATACGGAGACCTCAACTACAAGGAAATCGGCAAGGTGCTTGGTATCACGGAAGGAAACGTAAAAATCCGCATGTTCCGTGCGCGAGAGCAGCTTGAAAAGATATTGGAGGCTGATGATGTCTACATCTCTTGAAAAAGATTTACATTCCGTGTACATCGACGGCGAAATGCCCGAGAGTTTTGTTTCTCAGTACGAAAGCATTGTTTCCTCAAACGAAAAGGAAAAAGCCGCTTTAGAAAAAATGCAGAGCCTTCACTCGCTCTTGCAGGAAGATTCCGAGGCAATGACAAAGAAAATCACCTCCCCTTCTCCAGAAAATCCAGAATCATCTTTTATCGATGCCAGTTTTGAGCGATTGCAGACCAAAATGCGCTACGCAAAGAATGTCTCCTTTGCAAATGGTCAGGCTGGCGAAAGCAAAACTTTTGTCACGCCTTTCATAAAATACGCCTCTTCATTTGCGGCGGCGGCAGCTGTTTTTGCAGTGGTCTTCATTCCACTTCACAACAAATCCATTTCACAGGCCAAAGAGACGGCAGTGGCTGCAATCTCAATCATGAAACAGAACACGATTGAGCCAATCGCCAAAAAAGATGTGGTTATCGACGGAAACATCAACAAGGAAGATTTGTCAAAGGTTCTGGCCGTAAAGTCAGATTCAAAAAAAGCAGAGCTGTCTTCAAAAGCCAGTGAAAAGCTTGCCCCGCAAAGCAATGCAGTCGCAAAGGCAGAAGAGGCAGCTTCTCCAGCCAGCGGAATCGAAAAGGCCCTTCCTATCGAGCAAAAGACAATATCGGCCACAAACCTGGCTTCAAGCTACGGTTCTAGGGTCTCGGCTGGCGAAAGAGCACCAATCGGCCGCCGTTTCCGTGAGCGACTTACCGCAGTTGACCCCTTCATCCCGGATTTTTCATCATCTTCCATTACGATTTCTGTTCCCAATTTTGGCGAAATCGGTAATAATATGGAAATAATGGAAATCCCAAATGAAGCTGGTAACTAACTTTGAGCATTAAAAATACTTTTTCTCTCATTTTCCGAAAGTACGCCTTTTTCCGGGTGCTTTTGGCTCTACTTTTAATCGCAATAGTCCTCATCATCATTTCGGTAACGACCGTAACTTCAAAAAAAATTCCAACCATAGCCTCCCTCTCTCCAGTTGTCGGCTCTGCCGGTGACACAATGGTAATTCGGGGAGTGAATTTCGGCTCTGTAAGAGGAACCAACTATGTGGAAATCGGCGGAAACAAAATCACGGCATCAAGCTATGTAAACTGGACCGACAACCTTATAAAACTTGTCCTTCCCGCAAATGTTCAGGACGGACTCGTAATCGTTTCAACTCAGGCTGGAAAATCAAAACCAGGCTTTTTCGCCAATAAGGCTGGAATTCCTGTCGCCGTCCCCCAGAACACGAAAACCTCACAGCCAGTTATCACTGAAATAACGCCATCAAGCGGAAGCTACGGAAGCCTCATAACAATAAAAGGCTCTGACTTTGGCACGGCTAGAGGAAGCAGCAAAGTTTATTTCAGTGCCAGCAACGAAGAATCGACTCTGGGAAGCGGCGAGGGAGAGCTTACGGCCGACTTTGACTTCAGCGTGATTACGGCCAGCGACTCAGACTACGACTACGAATCATGGAGCGACTCTGAAATTCGTGTCAGGATTCCTGACGGTGCTGTAAGCGGAAATGTTTATGTCCTCACCGACAAGGGAAAAAGCAACCTTGTAAGCGAAGAAATTAAGCTTTCAGCAGGCACAAAAACATACGGTTCAAAAAAAACCTATATCCTCCAGCTGAACGCCGACATAGATTCTATCGACACGAAGAACGGAACAAACATCACGCTCCGACTTCCCCGCCCTCTCGTAAGCTCATGGCAGCCCATGGTCGAGTTGACGGAATGTACGCCAGAGCCGGTAATATCGGACTACAAAAACACCGTCATTCATCAGATAGACCTGCCAAAAGCTACGGCTCAAAGCAAGAAATTCCGTTTCAGCCACAATTTTGTCATATCAACCTACGCCGTTCAGACCCAGGTAAACGAAAAGGCTGTAAAGCCATACAGCCAGTCACAGAAAAAGCGGATCCTCCACAAGGCTGCCACGGCTCCTGACACTCTGATTCAAAGCGCAAATCCCGACGTTATTGCCCTGGCCAAGGAAATCGTCGGCAAAGAGAGTAATCCTTACAAGCAGGCAAAGTTAATCTACAAATATCTTATCGAAAACTACAAGCTTCGAGACGAATTAAGGAAGGCAGATGCTCCCGTAATCGACCTTCTCAGGACAAAAAAATGCGATGCTTACGACATTGCGATTTTTTACACAACCCTGCTCCGCTCCCTCTCAATTCCAGCCCTTCCAATGGCCGGAGTTTTGGTTGATTCAGAAATGAAGGCGAAAAGTCACTGGTGGACTGAATTCTATATAGAAGGCTTCGGTTGGATTCCTGTTGATATGGCACTGGCTATGGGACTTCCTTACAAGTCATTCAGGCCTGTGGAGAATCCTCAGGAATTTTACTTTGGGAATCTTGATGCCCAGCACATCGCTTTTTCAATGGGCTGGAATGAGATTTCCCGAACTGTCTCTCAGAATAACAAAATTGTCTACCGCCCAAAATCTTATGCATTACAGTCAATTTGGGAAGAGTCAAGCGAAGGAAATGTAAATTACAGTTCACTTTGGAACGACCCGATTGTTCTTGGATTATACTAATGCATAATTCATAATGCGTAATTTTTAATTTAAAGAGGAGATTTTTTATGTCTACTAAAGTTTTGTCAGTTGGCGGCTCGATTGTAGCGCCTGAGTATCCTGACACAGAATTCGTGTCAAAATTCGTCTCAATGGTAAAGGATTTTCTTTCTAAAAATCCAGATGACCGCCTGATTCTTGTTGTCGGGGGCGGCGGACCTGCTCGAATCTATCAGAAAGCCTTCCGTGAGGTAACTGGAACGGCTGAAAATGACGGCACAGATGCCGCTGACTGGATTGGAATCATGGCGACCCGCCTCAATGCCCAGTTCGTAAAGGCAAGTTTCGGGGATTTATGTAAGGAAGCCGTCGTAACAGACCCGACGGCCGCAAAAGATTTCACCGGGAAAATCCTGCTCGCAGCGGGCTGGAAACCAGGCTTCTCAACCGACAACGATGCAGTTCTCCTCGCCGAGAAATTCAATGCGGACACTGTGGTAAATTTAAGCAACATCGAAAAAGTCTACACTGATGACCCGCGAAAGAATCCAGACGCAAAACCTTTGGATGAGATTTCATGGGCAGACTTCCGCAAAATGGTCGGCGATGAATGGGTTCCTGGCAAAAACTGTCCTTTCGACCCAATCGCAAGCAAAAAAGCCCAGGAAATGGGTCTCAAAGTAATCTGCGCGGGCGGGAAAAACATCGATAACATCCGTGCAATCCTCGAAGGAAAAGATTACATCGGAACTACAATCAAATAATTAGGAATGCGGAATTAGGAATTAGGAATTACAACGGGACATTGGTCGCTATCGCTCCCTCGTCCTTCAAATTCCTAATGACACATTTCCAATTCACTTAACAAATTTTCCAGTTTTACGCCGTAATCTGGGTCCATAGCCCAGTGACCGGCCAAGTCAAAGACAGTTCTGGCGAGCTTGGTGCGGTGAGGCCAGCTGTAGCGGGGGTCAACGAGCTCCTGCTTCAGGCTGACATCGGCCGTCGTGGCATAGGCCTGCAAGTGCTGAATATGTGCCCTAACGCCAATTCTCTCGCTCTCGAAATATTCTCCGGGATGCTCAGCGTCCATAGAGCCAAGTCCGCAAAAATTGTTCATTTCTGGAAGCACAAGGTTTCCATATCCCAAAAAGCCCGTCTCCAGGCACATTTGAACGAATGCGACATCTGAATTTATTCCCTCGACGGCGCCTTCCTCAACATAGAATTCCGCAAGTCGGCTAACCTTTTCCCTGTCTGAATTCGGTTTATGATTCATAAAGAAATTTACCAGCTGATTAGGATTCTTGATGCTCTTTCCCAAAAGTTCCCTTGAGCAGTTTTCCTGTACGGGAGGTGTCACGCAGGAAAAAAAGAGGATGGCAGAAATAATTGCCGAAAAAAGAAGGGAAAATTTGCTCCCTGAAGCTAAAAAAATGACTTTTCTTTCATAAATGTTTTCTTTCATACTCTGAATATCGGAATTTTGAAAAAAAATCATGATTTTTTTGTCCGCCATTGCCGAAAAGTCAAAAATTTTCGCTATATATAGGAGAGAGGAAAATCATGGTTAACAAGAGCGTAAACTTTCCGGCTTTCGACAAGCTGGAAGAAAAGGATCGTCTGGAAATAAGGGAACTGACCCTTCAGCACGGGCTGGCTTTTCCGACATCAGAAGAACTTATAATGCTTATTCTGGGCAGCGGCACAAGGGAAAAGCCCGTTAAGGAACTGGCGAAAGAAGTTTTGGCCCAGGTTATGGCCTCCAACAGCGATAATCTGGTCGAAAATTTGATGAAGGTTCGTGGAATGGGAAAAAGCAAGGCACTTATGGTGGCGGCCGCACTGGAACTTGGCAAGAGGATAAACAGGAATCCACAGGGAGTCTTCAGCTCGCCAAGGGACTTACTGCCTTACATACAAAGCTACGGAATGCAAAAACAGGAACACTTTCTCTGCGTCAGCCTGAATGGGGCACAGGAAATTCTTTCAATCCGCGTGATTTGCTCAGGAAGCGGCAACATGGCAATCGTAAAGCCGTCGGAAGTATTCGCCGAGGCACTGAAAGAACATGCGGCGGCCATCGTAATATGCCACAACCACCCCTGCGGAATCGCCTCCCCCTCCAAGGAAGACATAAAGACTACCCTGCGGCTTTTTCAGGCGGCGGAAGTTCTGGGGCTTGCCTTGCTGGATCACATAATTCTTTCACGGACATCTTATTTCAGTTTTCTGGAACAGGATTACATGAACGAAGAAAAGTTGTTCAATTTGTTGTGAGAAGTAGAAAATTGCGATATTATAGATAGCATGAAGCGAACAATTTCAATTATCCTAGGTCTAAGTTTTATCTCGTTTTCCCCACTTTTCTCACAGGAAGCAAAAGCCGAAGCAAGCGAGCAGGCTGTCAGTACAGACGAAGCCGGAAGCCAGTCAGCGGAGGCATTCGCAATAATTCCTGAGCTGAAGAGCGAGGAAGAAACTTCAATCGAGCGGAACAGAACGAAAGCCACATTCAAAACGAATGTGAAAAACTGCGATATCTTCTTGAATGGAAACAATCAGGGACGAAGCAAGCTTACCCTCTCAAACCTCATCGAAGGATACTATCTTCTCAGGGTCGAAAAGGAAGGCTACATTCCCACTGAAAATTTCGTTTACATCGAAGGCGGAAAAGCAAAAACCTTCTATGTTGAGCTTGAAATGACAGAAGAAACCAAAAAGAAGACCGAAGCTCGTCAAGCGGCCAGAGAAAGAGCTGCCGCCGAGGCAAAGGAAAGGGCAGAAGCAGCCAAAAAACCTGCTGAAAGCCAGCCTGAGGAAGAAACACAGACTTCCGAAAGCAGGCCTGAGGCCACAGAGACGCTCGGAGACGCAAAATGAAACTCTACTCCCGTTCACAAATAGTGAAGTCATCGCTGATTTCCCTTGCGGCAGGCGTTGTCCTTACCCTCTCTGCTACAGCTTACATTTCATTTCAGCAAAAAGAGCAGGAGCGGGCAGAAGAAAGTGAGGAGCTTGCCTCTGCCAAAGAAGAGTCAGAAAGTTCTTTGGAGACAGAAGCTGTAGAAAAAAAAGCTGAGGAAAGCGTCCTTGCTCAAATACAGCCGGTCATCGAAGAAAAGACGACTTCAGTTGCAAAAGGCTACGATTCTGCCTACACACAGGACGAGGAGCAGAATATCTCGGTTTATGAGAAATGCAACGAGGCCGTAGTGAACATCACCACTCAGGTAATGGGAGTAAACTGGTTTTTGGAGCCAGTTGTTCAGGAAGGCGGCTCGGGAAGCGGCTCAATAATTGACAAGCGGGGCTATGTGGTTACGAATGTCCATGTAATCTCCAATGCAAGCAAAATCAACATATCTCTTTACGACGGAAGCTCATACGAAGGAACTGTCATCGGAAAGGATGTTGAGAGCGACATTGCCGTAATAAAATTCAACCCGCCGGACAACATAAGCCTAAAGACGATAGATTACGGAGACTCAAACAATCTCAAAGTCGGGCAGAAAGTAATAGCCATAGGAAACCCCTTTGCCCTAGAGAGAACCATGACGACTGGAATAATCTCAGGCCTTGGCCGCCCGATTCAGGAAAGCTCGAATGTAATCATCAGGAACATGATTCAGACTGATGCGGCAATCAATCCGGGAAACTCCGGGGGACCTCTCCTTGACGCAAAAGGAAAAATGGTTGGAATCAACACTATGATTATCTCAAACTCAGGAAGTTCCGCCGGCGTGGGTTTTGCAGTGCCTGTAAGCACAGCCCGCCGTGTCGTTGATGATCTCATCAAATACCGCAAGGTCAACCGGGGAATCCTCAAAATCCGGCCGGTGCAGATGACATCTTCCATAGCCCGCTATGCAGGACTTTCAATAAATTACGGAATACTTGTAAGCGAGGTTGAGGAGGGCTCATCCGCAGCCGCCTCTGGTATTCTCGGAGGCACTGAGCCAGTTCAGTTCGGAAGCCGCTTTAATCCAACGACAATTTATCTCGGCGGAGACATCATCACGGGCCTTGACAACATCAGCGTGCGCACTTATGCAGACTACACCAGCGCACTGGAGTCAAAAAGGCCGGGAGACAGCGTAACGGTAACGGTATTCCGCAACGGCGAATTCAAAAAATTAAAGGTAAAGCTGGACGGCAAGGAAACAGTCTCCGCAGCAAGGACAGGCGACCTTCAGGAAAAGGGCCAGCCGTCCATGCTCTAAGCCCCTAGCCTTCAAAAATGAAGAATTCCAGACCGCGACATTTTTTTCTGATTTTTCTCCCCCTGATTACGCTATCTACGGCAAGCGCCCGCAAAATAACCTTTCCAGTAAACGGACTTTTGGTTGCCGCAAAGGAGCCTGTTCCCCTTGAAGCTGAATGGGACGAAAGCTGGTTTACCGAAAGTTCCCCGACAAAATATAATCACGGAATCGCAAGGATTGCGGCTCTTTTGTCGGAAATTTCCTACATTCAGGCCGAAAAACATCCTGACTCCAACGAGCTTTTGCAGAGCTACAGGCTCATGGGCTTTAAGGACGAGAATATTTCATGGAATTACATGCTCGATTACACGGCTCCCATTTCAGGAAACAATCAGGCGGCCTACTCTTTCGCAAGCAAGGACATTCAGACACCCCAAGGCAGCAAAAAACTGGTTCTGGTAGTGCTTCGAGGAACACCACTAAGCGCAAACGAATGGATTTCCAACATCAATGTTAGCGACAACACCCACAAGGATGTTCTGCTCCACGAAGGCTTTTTCAGAACTTGCGAAAACATACAAAAAGAACTTCTTTACTACCTTTTAAAGAAAAAAATCGACCCTAAAAACGCCTGCTTTCTTATTACAGGTCACAGCCGGGGCGGCGCCTTGGCAAACATTCTGGGGGCAAAACTGGATGACGAGGGCGTAATCACAGGGGAAAGGCTTTTCGTTTACACCTTCGCCGCCCCAAATGTCAGTCAGGAAGAAAAAACAAGCAATCCTAAATATAATTTCATCTGGAATATCATAAATGCTGAAGACATCGTTCCCTCAGTTCCGCCAAACAGGAACAATTGGAAATGGAAGAAATACGGGCAGACAAAGGTCATCGTAAATTACTGGGATTCAAACCCCGAAAAATATCTCGATGATTACCTTCCCCGCATGAACCAATATTTCAAGCAAATGCTGCTCAGAAACTATGCTCCTTTCAAAAACGGGCCTTTCGTCCAAATACAAATTTCAAGGCTGCTCACAAAACTCTACAGGACGGTCGAAAACTATTACGACGATTTTTTCAGTCTACGGGCTTTGGCAGAGTCACTTTTCTGGAAGATTTTCCCGGAAAGTGACGATGACGACGAGATTGAGGCACAAGAGCCAGAAGCCAAAAGCAAGGAAAAATTGCCCTTACTTGTCCGCATTGTTCAAAAAAATGTAAATTCAAACATAGAGGGCGGTTTTGAATATGCGATAAAGGCCCTTGCCGACATGCACGGCTGCGAGACCTATCTTTCCTGGCTTCTTGCCCTGGGCGAAGATGAAGCTTACTCTAGCCTTGGAAGCACGCAATTATCCATCGACGGAAGCTATGACTGTGCCGTTTACGATGACAATGGAAAGCTGCTTGCCAAAATCACTGACGGCATAATTGAGCTTTACAGCCTAAAAGTCCCAGTGGCGGGAATGCCCTTTCCCGAAAAAAATGTGCTGGGTTTTCCGGGAAACCAGAATCTGACAATGATGGTTTACAAGGACAGTCTTGCCCCCACAGTTGTGACATATCAAATAGAAAGCTACGATGCCCAGGGACAGCTGCTTGACATAAGCGAAAAGCGTCATATTTTTCCCCGCTCTGCTCGTGCAATTAAGTTCCAGGTCGGAAAGGAAACTCTGGAAAATTCCAGAATCGAAACAGAAAAGCTCTCAAAAGAAGAGACAAGCGAAAAACGAAAGGCTTTCGGCCTCAGGCATAACCTCAAATTCAAATTTCAGCCTGAATTTTCTTACTCCAGCGAAAAAATCCTGAGTTTGGGCTTTCGGGCCGGAAACCAGGAGATTTTCGGTCTTCTGCAAGCAGATTTTTACACAAGGGAACTGTCAGATGCCTTTTCCATGACTTTGGGACTTGGCCACCAGACAAACATCTACGGAAGATTCTATTTTGACACGGAAGCCCTGGCTCACCTTGTCTGGACAGAATACGACGAAAAGAAGAGCTTTAATTTTGTGCCGGCCGCAAGACTTTCACTGGCCTTTAAGCCACGGCACAGGCTGCAATTTTTCGCAGGCTTCCTTTTTGACGCTCATATAGAAGGCTTCAATGACGATGCGGTCATTCACAGCGAAAGGAAAAATCACTTTTCTTCCATCGAATTCAGCGATTCATTTCATCTTCTCCCTTCAATTCAATTCGGAATTCGCTTTTAAGGCAGGTTTTCATGCTCGACAAAAACAATATTTTGATTCTTTGCAAAGTTGTGGATAATTTCGGTGACATTGGAGTGGTTTACCGCCTTGCCCGAGCCTTGAGCGACCTCCGACCGTCAGTAAAGCTCACTCTTGTGGTCAGTAATCTCGAAAGTTTTCACAAAATGGCCTCCGCTATAGACCCCAAAAAGCAGATACAGGATTTCCACTATAAAAATTCCGTCTGGAAAATCATAGACTGGAACTTGCAGGCGAGCGATTTTCAGCTTAAAGCCCCTGTCTCTCAATTTTCAATTATTTTGGAATGTTTTCAGTGCGGCCGGCCTGACTGGCTTGAAAT
>DGTW01000042.1:0-2075 GCA_002393835.1 Treponema sp. UBA4326 | reverse complement strand
TGAAAAGCTCCTTTTTTCCGACGATTTTACTGAAACCGTGCAGATTCTCAACATCGATTATCTTACCGCTGAGGATTACGCCGAGGAATTTCACCTTTTAAAATCGGGCACCAGGAAGGCAAATATCAAAAAACGCTTTTTCATGCCGGGTTTTACAGAAAAAACCGGGGGACTGATTATAAATGATTTTCCGGGGGCTTCGGCAGCTAAAGCTGCCGCCGGGCTTTCCGATGTTCCGCTGTCGCTCCATTGCTCCCCTCGCTTCGCTCACTCCGCAACGGATTCGCCGCATCTCCAATCCCTAGCCCATGACCCCTACAAGATTTTCTTCTTCGCCTATGATGATGACTGTTCAAGCCTGGTAAGGGGAATTGCCGACTTTCAGGAAAGAATGCGAAAAACAAAGTCTGATTTCTCTGTCTCTCTTTATCTTGCGGAAGGAAAATCTCAGGCACCATTTGAAAAAAGCTGGGAAAGCGCGGGAAAACCCTTCGTCATCAAAAAACTTGATTTCATGCAGCAGGAGGACTTCGATTCATTCATTCTGGGCATGGATTTTCTTTTCGTCCGCGGTGAAGATTCCCTTGCCCGAGCCGCCCTTTCAGGCCTCCCTTTTGTCTGGCAGGCTTACAAACAGGATGAAAACTATCAGCTGGTAAAAGTAAATGCCCTTATCGACAGCATGAAAAAACATTTTTCTGACGATGAATTCCAGAAACTAAAAAAGGCATGGCAAAGTTACAACGATTATGAGCAGCAAACAGATGAAAAGGCGATTGCAGACTTTCTGACATCAAGCGGGGAAGAAAAAAACACAGCTTTCTTTAGGGGATTTTCGGAGCGACTGCACAAAAACGGAAACCTTGCCAGTCATCTTCTTGATTACATTGACAGCCTGAGCTAAGTCTTTTCTATTTCGTAGTTTCGCAAGGGGCTGGACGGCAGGGTAAAGCGGTAGGGATTGTCCTCGCTTTTGTGAAGATTTTCTATAGGCTGATTTTCGCCGTCTTTTTCGACAAACCAGCCTTCAGGCTCTTTAAATTCCATTTTATTGAGTTTTTCGCAGCCGAAAAAAGCCTCTTTACCGATTTTCTTGACGCTGGCAGGGACTTCCACGAATTCAAGGTTCTTGCAGTCTGCAAAAGCCTTCTCGTTTATGGAAAGCAGGTTGTTTGGAAAAATTATTCCGACAAGATTTGGGTTTGCCCTGAAAGGGCTGTCAATTACCCTGGAGAATTCCTGTACTGATGACAAATCTAGGGCGACAAAAACACAGCCTTCGCGGATGATTCGAGACAGGTTATGCACGCTAATGTTTCCCACAGTGCCCTTTGCCACAACGGAAACATAGCTCCCGGGCGGCAACATGGCCAGGGTGCTCTCAAAATCAGACATCTGCACGGATGTGTTCCCACTGGTCAGCTCAACTACAGGAGCAGAGAAAACAGAATTTTCGTCACCTTCATGGGAGACAACGATGGACACTTTTGAAAATTTCCGCATGATATTCTCCTCCACGGAAATTTTACCATATATTCCCATTATTTCAAGTTTTTTTAAGTCTATTTTTCAAATTTTATCAGCCATAAGTGCCGATAATAAAGTCATGTGGCGAAAAGTCAAGATTATTGCCTGTATTTTTCTTTTTTCTTTCCTCTTGCATCCGACTTTTTCTTATGAGAGAGTCCCTGTCACGCTGGAATTTAAGGAAGGGGGCACTCTCCATACTTTTTTTTACTGTTTTAATGACATCAAAGAAGGGAAGAAAATCGCCGAAGACCTTTTTCATGTAAAAAATTACGAAAAAGTCGCAGGCGGAAAAAGGGAGAGAATGATACCCGTACCGCTCGGAACAAATGTGGGCTACTATGACTGGGCGATTTTTTGCTACGGTTACGAATTCTGGTTTTTTGAGGTCAAAAGGGGCTTTCTCTGGGGCAGCGGCATGATGCTCTCAGAACCCCGTTCATAGAATTCCAGCCTGGGCCGAAAGAAAGATTATAACGAAAAGAGTAAAAGCCGAAGCGATTGTCGTCCATACCACGAGCTGACCGGCAAGCTCGGCATCACTTCCC
>DGTW01000079.1 GCA_002393835.1 Treponema sp. UBA4326 | reverse complement strand
TCCCCGTAAATCTTCTCAAAGCTCTCGTTTACAAAATGAATGGAAAAATTGTTCTCAAAATCAGATTTGCTGCGCGCCTTCTTTGCCGTGCTTTCTTCTTTTGAGATAATCACCGCTATCGGAGTGGAAATTTTTTCAAGAACTTCCTTATAATCCTTGTCTTTCATCACATGCCTCGCCCTGTTCCTGCACAGGAAAAATTTTTAAATAAATTTTCCTTATTATCGGAAAAAAATATTCTTTAATAAAGTAACAATTTTGTTGTAAATCCTATATTTTTATACGAAATAAAAAAATGCAGTGGCTTTTTTCAGATATAACAAAAAATTATTCCTTGTTGTTGCCGAAAACCCAGAATTTTTTCAAATAAATATATGTAAGGAAAAAGGAGCTGAGTTCTAGATTCTTGAAGCTTCTCAATTCTTACAAGAAAAATTTATTCAAACTGAGGAAGGTATAAAATGACAACCCCAAATCAAACTTTTCGCCCGTCCCCGACAGCATTACTCAACCCCCGATGTGATGCATCGTTCAAAGCCATGTTCACAGCCGGAACTAAGGATTCAGACGCAGCATTGAAGGATTTTATCTCCACGGTTCTGAACCGCCCCGTTAAGGAAGTTCAGGTCATGCAGAACGAGCCTCCGGTTCAGATAATCACCGAGTCCCAGATGAGCTTCGATGTTAGCGTGAAATTTGATGATGGTGAGAGGATAGATCTAGAAATGCAGACCCGACAGGAAAACTATGACTATGGTGCCCGTGCGGAGATTCAGCTTGCCAGGCTCCTGAGCACGAACAACAAAATCGGTGACGACTGGGGCACCCCAGCAGCCTATCAGATTTCCGTGCTCAATTTTGAGTTCGACAAAGATGACAAGTCGCCCCTCTCGTGGTACAATATGAGAAAAGAAAACGGCAGGCAACTTTCCGGCAAGCTGAATGTGATTTTCTTCGACTTGATAAAGATTCACAGGCTGCTCGGAAAACCGGTCGAATCGCTCTCAAAGCTCGAAAAATGGGGTTTGTTCCTGTCCTACGCTGACGATGAGCGACAAACGGGCTATATCGATGCGATAATAAAGAGCGAAGGAGGGCTTATGAGCGCGAAATCATCACTTTTGACTGTGAGCCAGGACGAACTCAACTGGGTCCGCCAAAATTCAATTTTCAAAGCCATGGAAGACCGCCACGCCTCAATGCACAACGGAATGAAGAAAGCCAGGGAAAAGGGGCTGCAGGAAGGCAGAGAGCAAGGATTACAGGAAGGCAGGGAACAAGGCTTGCAGGAAGGTAGGAAGGAAGGCTTACAACAGGGCATACAAGAAGGAAGACAACAAGGATTACAACAGGGCATACAAGAAGGAAGACAACAAGGATTACAACAAGGATTACAACAATCCAAGCTAGAAATTGCTCGTAATGCGCTTTCAATGGGCTTGTCAATTGAGCAAATCACTCAGCTTACAGGACTCTCAAAAGACGAAATCGAAAATATGAGTGACTGACACTCTCGAATTGAAAAACTCTTCAAAAAATCTTAATTTTTTTCTTTATTTCACTTGAAAATAAAAAAAAATCTGTCAAAATGTAGGGTAGGAATTTCATTTAAAATTTAAGATGGAGGGAATTATGAAAAAGTTATTCTCTAGAGTCATTTCAATTTTTGCTGTTTTTGCACTCATTTCGTGCGGGCTTATTTCATGCTCGGACATAGAAAACAATGAATCCGGCTCGGTTTCATTTTCGATTTCTCCAGATTTGGCAAAGGCAGTTTTGGATACAGGCCGTTCACTCAGGGCCGAAACAGATCCTACAGGAGAACCTTCTGCCAACGAAAGCCCCTCTCCCTATCGCATTGAGGTTTCTTTGTCAGGTGGCCGTGCCGAAACCAAAAGACACTCATACACAGAAAGCGAATGGGAGGCAATCGCAGATAAGTCAGAGTCTGTAAAAGGCAAGGAAAATGTCACATCCTTCACTTTCGATAATATTCCGGTTGGTACGCAAATCGCCATCTCGGCTACAATTTTTCTCGCAAGTGATGGGCTTGATTACCCCTGTATGGCAGGAAAATCAGCTGTTGTAGAGATTCAGCAGGGGGACAATCCTGTTTCCTTCAATGTTCACCGCTTGGCCATGTTCGATATTGAATGCAGCTCTGACGAAGAAATCACCGGCATTTCAAAACTCAATGTCTACGCCCTGGATTCAGATTCAAAAAAAGCTTCATCTCTCCTCGAAATTTTAAAATCAGCAGACTCTTCAAGCGAAAGTGACGCAGAGCTTTTTGAAAAACTGGAGGCCGAAAAATCTATCTACTCTTATGACAAGCCGAAATCACCCAATCTTACCGGAGGCTTCGAGCTTAAGAAAGGCTCAACGGTAAATTTCTTCACCCTCCTTTACACGGAAAATGGCGTATATCTCGGCCACAATAGACAATCAACGACTGTTGACACATCTGAGATTGCTTCATTGAGTTTTATCCTTAAAAAACTGGATTTGCCAGACTTTACAAATCTTGCCTTCTTCCCAAGCGATTATGCTGACAAGACAGTTTCGGCCTGGTATGCCAGCAGGGAAGTTTCTGCTGATAAGACAAAAATCTATGCCCTCTATCTCTTTGGCGACAACACTTTTGTCGCAACAAAGCGAAAAATTCAAGATTCCGGTGAAACTTGTGAAATCGATAAGCAGGGACGGTATAAATTTAAAGGAAATGCAGACTTTGAAAATGGCGAGGGAGTTGCATTGGTCGAATCTAAGGAATACAGCTTCAGTATTGTTGACGGCCTCTTCTCTATTGCAGGTGTGGACACGACATATAATCTCCAAACTGGCAGTGTACCAAAGGCACAGTCTGAGACAGAAAGTGGTGATATATCTGTTCAATTCAGTATTCAGTTCCTCTTCCAGACAAAAGAAGGTGTCGACGATTATGCTGAAAGAAGTGAATTGCCGACGGCTACTTGTGATGTAGATGCAGTTTCTGAATATGAAGAAATAGCCGCAGAAGCTACGAAAAAGGCTATACGCCTCGGTTATGATTTCAATGAAGACAAATCTGATGATGAGCCTGTTCTCATCAATGGAGTTTTTGTTATCCGACTGTATTTTGATTTAAAAGATTATGGATCATTATTTACGGCGACAAGTACGGCTGCGGAAGGTTCTTCTGGGGATAGCAGTGTATATTCTCAAAGCGGATTCAAACTAACCGTCTATGAGAACCTTGTCTATGAAATTACTTACACAGATGGCAGCACTGTTACTGATGCTAGATCCGTTTCAAAAGGTATTTATGATACAACACAATCTGGTGTGGTTATCACTGCAACAGAGGAAGAGTATTTTGACTTTGTTGCTGCAGAAGGTGACTTGTCAAAGCTTGCCTCAGGCGAATATGAACTGACGGTCGTCACTGACCCGAAGCAGCAGACGCTCAGCATTTCATCAGGCTTCTTTACTTTCGAAAGTGCAGGCGGTCCTTTAATTACATTCAAGATTGACAGCGAGCAAGCTTCTTCAAGTATCTCTGTAAAGCTTGACAGCATCGACGAAACTGATTTAGGTGGAAAAATTGAGCTTTCCGTTACTGAAGACGGCAAATCTGTCAAAATCACGGCAAGTCCAGATGAGTCAATCACCGTAAGCCAGTACAAGCTGATTTTGCTTGAGGGACAAGAACAGGTTTCACTGCCAGAGGGCACACTTGACTCTAGCACAGGCTCATATGTCTGGACTCTCACGGAAAATATAATCAATAACCTTAGTGCAGGCAATCATCAGATTACGGTAATCGTAACGATTGCCGAAAAATCTTACACAGTAAGCGCAAACCTTACGATTACAAAATAATGTAAACCGGGGCTGACTAATAAGTATGAAAAGCGGTGGTTGAGCTTGTCGAAACCACTGTATTTAGTGCTAATGGTCATTTCGACAAGCTCAATGACCATATTCACAGAACTTTTTAGACAGCTCCGATTTTTATGCCCGAGTTTTAATTTTTTTACTTTGCCGTATTTATTGGTAAAATTTTGTTTTTTCGGCAATAAGCCGCGAATTTTTACTGTTTTTTTTGTTTTTTTCTTCTTGTTTCATTGTTAAAACGATTTCCTTGAATTATAATTTAATAGGAGTTTTTATATCTCGGAGATTTAATTATGAAAAAAAGTTTTTTAGTTTCACTGGTCGCAATTTCTGCGATAATGACCATCATTTTTTTTGGCTCGTGCGCTGACCTTGCCGATTCGTCTCAGGCTTTAGACAATTCACCGTCTGTACAAAATGGCCGGGCAACTCTTTCTTTTTCCATCAATGCCGAAAATGCTCGTACAATTACGCCATCAAATCTCGAACTGAGCGACATCACGAAAATCACTCTGCAAACAGAGAAAATGAACGAAAAGGGAGAGTATGAAGTCATCAAGAAGGCTGAAGACACATTCTGGGAAACAAACGACACAAAGACCGCCTATGAATTACTGACTGCAGAAAAATTTATTTTTGACTATGGAACTTACAATTTCTATCTTGAGCTTTATGCGGTTTCTCCCTATGGGGATTGTGAAGCCCATGTTGTTCAAACTGCCGAATTAAAAGGACTTGCGATTAACGAAAAAACAAAAAATCTGGAATTCGAGTCAAAGTTTGTTGAAGCTGGAGCTGTTTTTCTAGTATTCCAGCTGGATGCGATTGAAGAAATGGTCAGCCATTTGGGAACTGCCGAAGTCACCTTGCATGAGGTTGCAGAAGACGGCTCTATAGGAACGCAGGTTAAAGACACTTATAAGTCTTATTCCTTCGATGAAGATGCTCTTAAAGAAATCAAGTCAGATAGCGGCACAAAAAGTGTCTATCAGCTCAACTATATTTTGGGCGACCCAATCCCTAACGGTGACTATTGGTATAAATTGCTGATTTACGACAAGGATGATACCGAGATAGTAATGCAAAAAGTCGACATAGTAAGAATCAAGGGCTACAAAACAGAAAAAACGATTGTGCTTAATCCTGCTGAAATCAACATTCTTTATAATATTACATACAATCTCGATTTAGAAGGCGCTTCATGGAATGACGGAATCGAAGAAAAGCTGACGGCAAAACGCAACGCCTGCACTTCTGTTACGCTCCCCACAAACGAAGATGTGAGCAGACTCGGCTATAAACTGGTTGGATGGCAGGCTGCCGGTTCTTCAGAAATCCTTACGGAAATTTCTGCCGGAACAGACTCGGCACAAGATTACGCCCTTTATGCCAAGTGGATTGAAGCTGACTCCCTCTCGCTCATTTATAATAATATCGAGGGAATTAATGAAGTATTGGATAATCCTCAGGCATTCAAGGAAAACGAAGATGTAACCCTAATCGAAAGTATCTCAAAGACTGGTTACTTCTTTGGCGGCTGGTATACAGACGAAGACTGCACGGACGGAAATGAGATTTCCGGCTGGAATGCTGGAGAAAAGACAGAAAATGTCACCGTCTACGCAAAGTGGAGCGCAATTTCACCTCTTATCACGGTCTATATGGAGACATTTACGGCGGACGAGGAAATCAATCTTTCTTACAATGAAGGCACTAAGACTTTCAGCCTTGGAACTGAATATGAAAGTTACGCATGGCTGGTGGACGGCCTGTCTGCCGGAACTGGAGCCATATTCACTGTTGACGAGACAAAATACGAAGCCGGAAATCATCGGATTCTTTTGGTAGTAAAAAATGCGGAAGGCAATACGCTGACTGCAAGCGGTTCTTTCACCGTGACGAAATAAATAGGAGGGAAAAAATATGAAAAAGTTTTTCTTCATTTTAACAATTATTGCGGCAAGTATTTTTTCTGCTTGTAACGACATTTCGACTGATGACTTTCAGGCCGAGAATAATGGAAGGGCTTATCTTTCCGTCTCGATGAATGACATTTCACGACAAATGATAAAGCCCAGAAACATGACTGAAGATGATATTGTCTCTATAGAGCTTCTGGCAAAAAAAACAGAAAGCAGCGGTGAGCCAGAACTTGTAAAAAGCTGGGCTGCTGATGAAACGGCCTCGACCAATGCCCTGGCCGTTATGCTCAACGACACTGAAAAAATTCCCTTTGAGACAGGAACTTATGACTTTACGCTGAAACTTTATGCGAAAAATAAGGTTGCGGTCGGCACTTTCCTTACACAAGAAGCCACGATTACACAAGAAATAAAAGGTGGCGACAACTCTCTCGAATTCAACACGAAATTTACCGGAGAGGATGGCTTTATAAACATCATGCTTTATTGGCATGAGCTTGATAATGTTGGCATAAAAATAACCAGTGCTTCGGCTGGGCTTTATTCAGTCAAAAATGACTTTTCAATCGGCGAATTAGTTGAAGGAACAGAGACTGCGCTCGATGTTACTGATAACCCAGACTATGGCCCTGCTTATGGCGAAACCACATATCAGCAGCAAGTTGCAGCTGGCAAATACTATTTGGTCATCAAATTGAAGCGAGAGGGAGTTGAGACCCCGGATGTATGGTTTGAGCTAATTGAAGTAGTTGGCGGAGCCTACACAGAGGCTGAAGTTGAATTTGAAAATCCAAATGACTACTACACCATTGAGTACAAAACACCTGGACAGGATGGCGATTGGGTCAATGTTGCCGCCGCTGACAGCGAAGACGAAAGTGCAACCCGCTGGCTTTCAGATGCCAGCCCTGTCTATAGCCGTAACGGTAATACAAGCGTTGTTCTTCCGTCAAAAATCGCAAGGCCGAATGAAGTCAAAGGCGAAGACAATGTAGTCAGCAAATTTGAGTTCGTCGGCTGGTACCGAGATGAAGATTGCAGCGGTGACAAGGTTGAAATAATCAACGCAGGTGATACAAACAACAGTAATAACATAGTCCTTTACGCAAAATGGAAAGAAATTGTCGGCATGAGTATTGATGTCACAATCAATGATGGCGATGACAGCGACATTGTGGTTACAAACAATGCCGAAAACCTTACGGGTACAACGCTGATCTTTACGGCAGATGAAGGCTACGACAGCTACACATGGAAGGTTGACGGCGAAATTCAAGATGAAAGCAACGAACTTAGATATGACATGACGGACAAGGCCACAGGCGTTTATGATGTCGTTCTTCTTGCTACAAAAGGCGAAGAATACTATTCATACCTTGCCCAAATTGAATGGACGAGAAAATACCAGGTCACATTCAAATTGGTTGGTGCACCAGACGAAATAACTGGTGAAGGCGTTGAGCCTGTGTATGTGGCCGAAAATGCTGAAGACAAGACCATAACGGCACCGGAAGTTACTCCTCCTTATGGCTGGTACTTGAACGATGCCTTTACCATTCCATTTGATTTTGAGGAAACCGAAATAACAGAAAGCATTACTATCTACGGCTGCTGGCAATTGGGCGCAACTTTCTATGTTGCTGAAGACGGTGTAGATGAAGCAGGACGGGGAACATACGGACGGCCGCTTGCATCAATCGAAGGGGCCGTAAAATTGATGACGGATGAAGAGTGTGACTATACAATTTCTGTCGTTGGCGATGTTAAAGGCGAACAGAAGATTAGGTCTAGCTCAGAATTGGGAACAGCTGGTCTTGCAAAATCGATTACGCTTAAAGGCGGTGGAGTACTAGACGGAGAGGAAAAGACCAGGGTTCTCAGCGTAAGTACAAATGTTCCTGTTATTATTCAAAACCTGATAATTACTAATGGTAATGCCGGCAATGAAGTTGGCGGTGGTCTTTATGTCGCAAGCGACGCAAGCGTTACCCTTGGTGAAGGGGCTTTTATCACCGAAAATACTGCTAAGCGTGGTGGCGGTGTATATGTAGACGGTACTTTGATTATTGAAGACTCTGAATATATACCCATTACCAACAATACATCAAGTGGCTATGGCGCTGGCCTTTATGTCAGCGGCCTTCTTGATATGCGTGGCGGAAATATCGGTGACAATGGATTTACAGACGGCACTAGCGATGAAGCACAGGGAAGAGGCATTTATGTATGCGCTCCTAGCGGAAGTGTAAAAATTAGCGGATCGGCGATAATTAAAGACGATGTTTATCTTACTTCTGGAACAGAACTCATTGTTGCCGGTGAACTTACAAATAGCTCATCTGACCCACTCGCCACAATTACTCCGGCATCTTACGACAGTGAGACTCAGTGGGTTTCGGTCGCTGCGGATTCAGGCGTAAATTTAAGCGATGCCGTTGCTAAAATTGCAGTAGCGGACGAAGTTATTACGGACGGCGGAAATATCACAGGCTGTAATAAATACCGCCTGACAGAAGAAGGCAAGTTGCAGGCCTTTGCGAATATTGACGGAATTATTGCGCAGATTAGCAGCATGACGGAGAGCGGAACTATTTCTGTCAGCGGGTATGTAGAAGACGGTGATACCGCTATTGAAAGTATTTCTAATGCCCTAACTACGCTTTATGCTTCTAATCCAGAAATAAAAGTCGATTTGGATTTGTCTGGACTTAAAAACCTGACAAGAATACCTAGCTACGCATTCTTTACGAATGCTGGTAGCGGTCGGCACAATCTTGTGAGCATAACGCTTCCAGAAGGAGTTACCGAAATTGGAGATGTTGCATTCCGTGATTGTGAGGCACTTACTACTGTTTATCTTCCTGCAAGCCTTGCTGAATTCCCTGGCTGGGCGTTCTTGGAATGTCCTTCACTTTCTTCTATTCAATTGGCGGAAGGAAGCAAAACATACAAACAGGTTGAAAAAGCCTTGTATTCGATTAACGGAACAGAACTTGTCTTGTATTGCGACAAAACGGAAACAGGTTCTTTCACTGTTCCTGCTGAAGTTACAAAAATCGGTGATTTTGCATTTGAGGGATGTCAGATTGCAAACATAGATTTTGCAGAAGGCTCAGAACTTACGACATTAGGTTCAGATGTCTTCTATCATTGTTCAAAGCTTTCTTCAATTACATTGCCTGATACTGTTGCCGAAGTTGGCCATGAATGTGTTTTCAGTGATTGTACTTCTCTTGAAACCTTCACGGTTCCTGCAAATTTGACGGAACTTACATATGCATTCTTCTCAGGATGTTCAAATTTAACGACCGTGGTTCTTCCTGCAGGTTTGACTACAATAGGATTGAACGCATTCTCTAGTTGCGATTCACTTACCACAGTCTATTACACCGGCACAGAAGAGCAAAAAGAAACTCTCATTAGTAATGCAGGTACTGGCAACGACGCTCTCACAAAGGCTACTTGGGTTTGCAATTTTGACGGCACAATTCCTGTTATACCAATCACGCTCAATAAGGGCACGGAGATTAGTTCCGCTATTGCAAACTTATTCACCGATATTACTACAGACGACACCTTTGCTTTTGCAGAATCAACCAGCAAACCAAGCGAGGCTTCAGTCTATTTGGATAGCGGCAATAAAATTCCAGTTTGGCTTGATACAGAAACGAAAAGCGTTTACTACTATGCAGGCTCGGGCTACAAACTCGTGCTTAACGCTGACTCTTCCGAGATGTTCAAAGGATGCAGCAAGTTATCGAACATAGACGCAAGTGCTTTCGATACAAGCAATGTCACAGACATGAGAGGCATGTTCGCTGATTGTTCAAATCTTACTTCTGTTGATCTTTCTGGATTTGACACAAGCAGTGTCACAGACATGAGCTGCATGTTCGCTAATTGTTCAAAACTTACACATCTTAATTTGACTGTCTTTGATACATCTAGCGTTACTAACATGAGCGAAATGTTTAGATTCTGTAATGCCCTTGAATGCCTCACTTTTGGCACCAACTTTGTTACAAAAAATGTCACGGATATGTCATTTATGTTCCAGCAATGTCTTGAGCTTGCCTCTCTTAATTTAAGCGGCTTCAATACTTCGAGCGTTACGGATATGTCGTGTATGTTCTATCAATGCAAGAGGCTTTCGGCGCTTGATGTAAGCAAGTTTGATACATCGAATGTAACGGATATGTCTTATATGTTCGGATACTGTGAGATGCTTACAGCACTTAATGTAAGCAACTTTAACACATCAAAAGTAACGAATATGGCATATATGTTTGCAAACTGCGATTGGATTACTTCACTTGATGTGTCTAATTTTGATTTCAGTGCTCTTGTGGAGGGCGAAACGGCAACTAGCGGACATGCACATTTCATGTTCTCTGAGTGTACTGGTCTTACAAGCATAAATCTTCCGTCTACAGGACTTACGAAACTTGCAAGCAATATGTTCTATAAATGTACAGGCCTTACCTCTATTGTAATCCCTGCAAGTGTAACGACTGTCGAAACAAATGCATTCCATGCCTGCTCTTCAAGCCTTGTTATAAACTGCGTGGGAGCAGAGGGCTGCATTGGTACAAATCCTTTCTCTGCGAGCGATCCAAACAGTTTTACGGTAAATTACAATTACGGAAACTAAAGATTTTAGCCAGGCATTTGTCGGCACGAAGGATAGCGTAACCGGCTACTTTACTGCCAAGGAGTAGCTCTTCGCATAATGGCGGCTGCAAGCAGCATGTTTGTTTACTCAAACTAACAAAAAAAATATACGGCAATAAAATAAAAATTTCATTGCCGTACTTACACAATACTACGGCAATACTTACGCAGTACTACGGTAATGCTTACACACAACTATTACCGTACTTACGCAATACTATAGCAATACTTACGCATAAGCATTGCCGTGCGCACATCAAAGTATAGCAATAGTTTTTTGTAAGCATTGCTATGCTTTGTATAATATAATGCGGAGGTGAAGAAAATGAGAACCGTAACGCCAGAATATCTTGAAAAATTGAAGAACGGAAAAAAATGATTCGTGGTGAGATATGGTATTGAACAGACGAAAATTGCCGTTGGGCATTCAGGATTTTGAGGATTTACGCACTAACGATTATGTTTATGTCGATAAGACTGAGCATATTTATAATCTCGTGCATTTTGGTAAACCTTATTTCCTGAGTCGCCCGCGTCGATTCGGAAAAAGTCTTTTTCTCTCAACGCTCAAATATTATTTTCTGGGCAAAAAGGAGCTTTTCAAGGGGCTTGCAATCGAGGAACTTGAAAAGGACAGTCCAGAAGCCTGGCAGAAATACCCTGTTTTGTATTTCGACTTCAACGGACAGAATTATCAAGAAAAAGGTGCTTTGGAAAGTTCTATATCCGCAGTTCTGAAGAATTATGAACAGGAATACGGGATTTCTTCGGCGGAAGATACTTTAAGCAATCGTTTTGAAGTTGTTATCAAAACAGCTTACGAAAAAACTTGCAAAAAAGTCGTTGTTCTAATTGATGAATATGACAAGCCTCTTCTTGAGGCGATGAATACAAATCTCGAACTTGAAGAGTCAAACCGAGCTGTGTTCAAAGGTTTTTTTGGAAAATTAAAATCTCTTGACGGCTATCTCAAATTTGTCTTCTTTACTGGTGTCACGAAGTTCAGCAAAGTCAGTATTTTCAGCGACATCAATCAGCTTACAGATATTTCAATAGATGAAAGTTTTACCGACATCTGCGGAATCACTCAAGCCGAGCTTGAAAAATATTTTTCTCCCGAAATAGACACAATGGCACAGAAGAACGAGATTAGTCGTGAAGAATGTCTTAAAAAACTAAAGCAGATGTATGATGGCTATCATTTTTACAAAAAATGCGAAGATATTTATAATCCGTACAGCCTGATTAATGCGTTTTACAAGAATGATTTCGGAAATTTTTGGTTCGAGACCGGCACTCCGACATTCTTGATTCGTCGGCTTGAAAATAGCGGAGTTGATTACCGTGATTTGAGCGGTTTGTTAGAGGCAAGCGAAGAGGATTTGAAAGATTATCGTCCAGAGAATCCGAATCCGTTACCGCTTTTTTATCAGTCTGGCTATCTGACAATAAAAGGCTGGAACAAGGAACTTCGTTCGTACACGCTTGGCTATCCAAATGATGAAATCAAATATGGAATTCTTCGGGCTTTGTCAAAGTATTATATTCCTATCGACAATACAAAGGCTTGGTCATTTGTTGGAAATTTTCTAAAAGATGTCCGTGAAGGAAATGTTGATGGAATTATGAATCGCTTCGTTTCGATTTATGCGAGTCTTCCTTATCCGAGTGGAGCGAACGACCCGGAATCTGAAAAATGGATTGAGCGTGATTTCCAGAATGTGTTTTACCTCGAATTTATGAATCTCGGCCAGTTCGTTCAGACGGAAGTTCATTCTGCACTCGGGCGAGCGGACTGCATTTTGCAGACGACAGATTATGTCTACATCTTTGAATTCAAGCGTGATAAGTCTGCCGATGAAGCCCTCGCTCAAATCGATGAAAAAGGTTATTCTGCGTCATTTGCTGCTGACGGCCGGAAGATTCTAAAAATCGGGGTCTGCTTTGACAGCAAAAAGCGCACAATAAGTGAATGGAAAGTGGAATAAAATCTACATGGAAATGGAGATGAAAATATGAAAAAGTGTTTGATTTTTTTGCTATCTTTGGCTTTGACCGGGATTTTTTTCTCTTGTAATGATGGCATAGACAGCGATTCTGAGGCTCTTAGGGCGTCGGCTGACGGGAAGACATACCTCGTGATTGGCGGGGCAAGCCTCGGACGAAATGCGGTTGCTCCGGGAAGTGTAAGCATTGAAGACCTGACATCCCTCGTGCTGACAGGTAAAATTGCCGGCGGAGAGGAAAAGGAGCTTGCGGCTGCAGACTCTCTCGAAGGACTTACAGAGAATCCAATCGAAATTGTGACCGGCTCTTGGGAATTCAGCCTGACAGCCTTGCTGAACAACATTCCTTTTTCTGGAAGTGAATCGCTTGAAATCGAAGCCGGCAAAGTGAATGCAGTTTCCTTTGTTTTGGCTGCAGACCCATCTTATGGCGGCGGAATCTATGTCACCGTGAATTTTCCGGCCAACCGGGATGTGAGCAAGGTTGAAGCAAGGCTTTTGGATTTTACCGGTAACTCGGTTGTTGACCCTGTGGAATTTACTACATTCAGTGAAGTCAAGGACGAAAGCGGAGCTGTGACCGCCCTTTCATTTACATACAGCCGGGATTTGACAAAGGAAGATGAGCGTATTGCCACCGGCACGTATAACCTGCTTTTTGACTTTTATGCTGAAGGCACCACGGCCGCAATCAACAGCCCTGAGTATATCGTAAAAGTGGTTTCGGGACTTGTTTCCCGCCCAAAAAATGAAATCAATGTCACTTTGAACGAAACTTATTCCATTGAATATGCCCTTTTTGCCAATGGCGAGGCACTGGAGCTAAATGACGAGAGTATTTCCATTGAAGACGACTCTTTTGTCCTGCCTGCAAAATATTCGCGAAAGAGCAAGACAATCAGCCTGCCAGCGATGGCAAAAACTGTCACTGAAGGCGAAGCGGGCTATGCTTTTGCTGGTTGGTTCGAGGATGCAGATTTCACAAAGCCGATTACAGAGATTGCTTCGGGTAGCACGGGCAACAAAACTTTGTATGCGGCGTTCATCAACAGAATCACGGTAAGCGCAAACGGAAAGGCGGATGCGAGTGTAGTCTCTGGTGCAGTGGATTCAATCGGTACGGCGATTACAAAAATCGTGAACTACGAAGCAACTGATGTTGACTGGACGATTTTGATTGATGGAAAGGTAGTGCTGGAAGGTCTTCAGCTTACTGTTTCTTCTTCTCAAGCAAAGAGCCTTACTTTTGCTGGAGTGCATGAGAATTCAGGAAATGAGTATATTGATAGTATTGATGGCGGGGTTGTTGGTGCAACAAATGCCGATGCTATAGACGGCACTATTCTTGTTATTGTTGAATATTGTGTTCCTGTAACGGTAAAAAATCTGAAAGTTACGCATGGCGGCCGAGCTTTTGAAAATTCGGGAAAATTGACGCTTGATGACGGTGCTTGGATAACGGACAATCACAGCTGGATGGCAGGTGGCATTAATAACTGTGGCTCTGCAATCCTTACGATGAAAGAGGGAAGCCGCATCACGAACAATTCCGCATCGAACTGGGGCGGTGGCATTTGTAATACAGCTACTGTTATCATGGAAGGTGGCGAAATCAGTGGAAATGTTTCTCCGGCAGGTGCAGGTGTCTGTCATTATGGAACCGACTTCATTATAAGTGGCAACGCTTCAATTCCTGTTGGTGATGACCCGGAAAATCCTCAAGATTTCTATTTTATGGCGGATAGCAATAATGGTGCCTACCCAATCACTGTTGCGGGAGAACTTACCGATGATAACTCTATATACCTTACATTTGGCGGAGCCTATGACCGATATACTGGAAATGTGCTTCTCCGAACCTCTGGAGGTCTGGAACTCACAAGCGACATCATCAGCAAATTCAAACTAGAACAGCCGGAATCAGTTGATTATGAATGGAGTATCGGTCTGGACGGAAAACTCGCCTATAAGTCAGCCACTTCAAGTGGTACTGCTTCTGTTGACAACCGCGCGCTTACAATCGCCCTTGATAAGGCAGAAGTTTGCCTGAACGACACGATTACCTTTAGTGCGACTGCTTCAGACGGAACAACAGTCACAAAGGATGTCACATATACGGCCGAGCTTTTGTGGAAAGGAAAAGAAATCAACGCTTATGGTGAAGATACATATTATGTCGTAACAGACAATAAGCTTTCTTTTAGCAAGGCACTTCCAAAAACCGGAACATACCAGCTCTATGTAACGGCAACTCAATCAATCAACGACACGACCGCAAGTAAGATTTCAAGCAGCCAGACTTTTGAAATTTCGGTGACAAATGAATATACGACACCTGACACACAAGTCGCCCTGTATAATACTAGTAGTGACAGCATTTCTTACTATCTGAAAGATTTTGATTCAGTAGGTAGCGATTTGCCAACTTCTCCTGATATGGCCGGGAATTCTGATGCGATGACGGCATTTGACGCATTCGGCAATTTCTATATTTTTAGCTCTAGCAAGCTTAATTCAAACAATCCTGCAATTGCCTCTGATGGAATAGATCTTAGTGAGCTTGTAGGTAGCGGCTATGGCACCAAAGGCTTTGTAATTGATGTCAAAAAGAATGAGGCCTATGCTTATTGTTCTAATTATAACTCTGAAACTGGCGGTTACACAGTGAAGCTATTCAAACTCTTGAATCTCCTTTCTTCAGGCTATTTGGAAAACTATGAGCCATACACTTTTGAATTTAACAAATCCCCGAATAAAATTGCGATTGAAAATGAAATTCTGTATACCTATGGCAGTGTTAACTACGATGTAGTGTCTGTGTATTCACTTTCTGAAGGGACAATTAGCGGACCAAAAGCCTCGGTTAATGTGAGTGACAATGTAGATCTTGATGATTTTTCAGTTTCTGACATGATTGTTCAGGACGGAAAATTATATTTAACGCTAAAATCATCTGACACATCTGAGGACGCTGGAGTTTGGGAGCTGTACAGCCGTGGCGCTGTAGCTAAAATTGATTTTGATAAAACACCGCCAGAGGTTAGCACTTGTGGCTGGATTTCTGATGGTTATGTACTCGATACTTCATCATTAAGTAACCACTATGTGTATACATATTATGTCGAGAAAAAAGGAACATATGAATATGAGCTGACTTCTAATCAGTTCTATTGTGATTCTGCTTGTTCTAATCCGGCTTTGATAAGCTGTTCTGATTTGCAGATTCCGGCTGATGATGAAGATCCTGATTCTTCTTCTCCTAAAACCTTGAAAATATATGCACCTACAGATTCTGAGTCTTTGAATTCTTCTCTGTATCTGAGCGGGCCCCAAAAATTCGTTGCTATAAAACCGAAAAAACTTGTTATAGCAGACGATGGCGTTATGTTCTACACAGATGATTTGGGCGCATACAAGTACAAGAATGTAAATCGTATTGTAACTATCGATCTGGAAAACTTCGCTCGCGGAATAGACTCGGAGGTTGATGTCAAGGCCAAATTCAGTGAAGATCAAACGAATAATTTTGTTGGAGGAATGTGCGGTTTCACTCCGATTGCATCGGCAAGTCTCTATAAATGCACAGGAGAATTTAAGTACGAGCCTCTTGATTCTGCCTCGGCTTCATTGTTCTACAAGGACTCATCAGGTGGTCTCTCTGCTGTTAATGCAGCAAGCGCATTCGACAGCCAGATTTTCTTCAATATTCCATGTGGCGATAACGAATAGGAGAAGGTGAATATGAAAAAAGCTAATATGACTTTACGAAAAATTTTCAGAGGGGCAAAGGGCATTTTTGCAGCTTCAATTTTACTTTCCCTGTTTGCATCCTGCTCCGAGCTTAATGACGGTACAAAAGACACATCTTCTTCTATAAAAAGCTGCACTGTGAGCGGAAAGGTCTCTGTCGGCAGCGCGATTCCTTCAGAGCTTACAAATGTGGTTTCGGCGGATGTCCGGTCTGCTACAAGTTTGCTACCGACGGATGGACTGACATTTTCGGTGTATGCGTATAAAGGCTGGGGCGCAGAGCTTGATGTAACTAAAAACGCTGACGGCACTTTTGATTCAAGCACTATGAGCTATACAATAGGTCTCCCAGGTACCGGGAATTGGACGATTTATGTTAAAGGTGAAGCTACAGAGGCAGGAAGCGGCATCAGTGGCCAGGCAGAAGTCACTGTAGGCGATGATTACGCTGCGATTGATGTTCCTACAATTATTTTGAAGCCAGAATACAGCGTGAACGACTATGGCACAGTCAATCTTACGCTTAAGGATTCTAGCGGGAAAATCAAAAGCGTGTCATATTATGCCCCTAAGATGATGCTTGTCGGGAATGAAAATTCTTTTGCGGAGGTGGAGACAGTCTCTTTTGAGAACGGAGCGGCTACAATCAGCCGAGATGATGTAAAAGCCGGCAATTATACGATTGAGTTCAGCTTTGACGATGAGAATGGAAACACTCTCTACAAGTGCCAAGAAATCGTCTCCGTGTTTGCGGGCTTTACGACCGACACATGGGTTGGAACAGGAAGTCATCTTGTTGAGAATGACGGCGTAATTGAATTCGTTGTTACGGACGATTTGATTTCGCTCTATGGTGCAGAGACTATACCGACTACGAAAATGGTGCTTTATAACACTACAACTTCCGCTACATCTTCCTCTACATCCGCTTACCTCGCAGACTCTGCTACGGACACTATGCCTGAGACGGCTGATTTTTCAGCTTCCCTTGCTTCCAGTTTTGCTTTCGACAGGGAAGGAAATGTGTATTATCTTGATGTCACGGAAAGCACGCCTAAATATCTCACAATAAAATCGAACAAAGAGGGCTTTACCACAATCACGACAACGATTGGCGCTTATGAACCAAAAGTATTCATCGACCGTGCGGAAGATACTCTGTGGATTTATGCATACAATATCACAATGAATTTTTACGGTTATAAGAATATATCGGATGGAACAAGAGAAAGTGGCGAGCCAGATGTCAGCTATGCTTTAACAAGTTTCTATGTTGACCCTGAAGGCAATAAGTCATTGTTGTCATACGGCATGAGTTTTGCAGCCAATGATGGAATCCTTTATGCCTCAGGCAAAGTTTATTACTTAGGCAAATACTATATCTATTTTACTTACGGAAATCTTGCCGAGTGTGTTAAGTCATCTGGTACTAGCTTTTATGGCGAAAAAGCGATTGCGCTGAATCTTTCCGGTAAAATTTCTGATGACGGCGGCTCTATTAGCGATATGCTCTATCAGGATGGCTATGTGTATATCCTTGCGAGGGATGTTTATAACAATGTAAGCGAAGTAAGCCCAGACAGCTATGAGTTCTACAGCCGTGGCGCACTTATCCGTGTGAACACATGGAACAATAAAGTTTCAGAGCCATTGGGGCTGCTTTCGGAGCCGAGAGACAGCACTTCAAGTAAATTTTATGCTTACATGGATTCTAAGCATGTACTTACAAATGACGAAACAAAGGATGACGACGGTAATACTTTATGGGATCAAATAGCGGCAGATAGCAGAAACTGGTTAACAATTGCAGGAAACAACGGTAATTATAATTCATATTATTATGATTATTCTGATCCTGAAAATTCTGACCCTGACACTCGTAAAACAATAGCCGAGACTTTACCAAAATTGTATTCTCCGACAGAAGGCAGCGATTCAGAATATTTCTACGGCCCGCAAAAATTCATTGCGATAAACCCCAAGAAATTAGTGATTGCCGATGACGGACACGCTTTCTACATCGACTCAAATTCAATATGGGCTGCACGAAACAAAAATCGTGTCGTGGAAGTTGATTTGGAATCATTTGCAATCACGAGTGCTACTAATACTTCTGCCACATTCAGCTATACAGGCTCAGGAGATTCAATAAGCAGTGATTTCACATCAATCGTATCTCTTGGACTTAGTTCTTGCGTTTACCTATCCAATGGCTCCGAATTTCAGGCTACTTCAGATACAACCCTTTGTGTCGGCTATCCATTCGCTGACTAGAGTGAATTTGTGCAAGTTCTTTCCTTAGTGAAGTAGTGTAGTAAAACTGCACTACTTCACTTAACTTCACTAATTACTTCACTAAGAAACTGTCTTACTTCACTAAAAACTTCACTAAAAACTTCACTAAAAACTTCACTAAGAAAGTGTGCTACTTCACTGTTTTTATTGAATAATATGTTGAAACATTGTTAAACCGCTAAAAGAGCGTTATAATTAAAATTGATATAAATTTGCATTAAAAAAGTGGGGTAAAAATATGAAAAAAAGTTTTCTTTCGGTTCTTGCAATTTTTACTTTTATTTTCGCCTTCTTTTCTTGTAGCGATGGTCTGAATGATTACGCAAAAAAGACCGACTCTGCTGACGGAAAAACCTACCTTGTCGTAGGCTCGGCTTCCATGGTTCAGCGAACGCTAAAGACGAAAATTGATTTGGACGATTTAACTTCTTTTGTGCTAAAAAGAAGCCTGGCTTCTGGTCAGGAAGAAGTTCTTGCTTCGGCTGATTCACTCGAAGAGCTTAAAAAAGAGCAGATTGAAATTGAGGTCGGGCTCTGGGACTTTACACTTTCTGCACAATATACTGAGCCAGATACGGCCTCGACGATTACTTTCTCTGGAAGCACTAGTGAGGAAATTGAAGCCGGTAAAGTAAATTCAATTTCTTTTGCCCTCGAAGCAAAAGACAGCTTTGGCGGACTTTCTATTACCGTTGAATTTGAAATCGATAAAAGCGTCTCAAGAATCGAAACTTTGCTTACAAAGCTGGATACAAGCGAGGAAATCGAGAAAAAAACAATCGAAGCGGATTCTTTTGTGCTTGAGACCGGCACTGACGGCTCAGGCACAGCTTCAAAATATGCAGTTACATACAGCCGAAATGCCGCAGACGAAAATGAGCGGCTGGAAAAGGGCTATTACCACCTCGTACTGGACTTCTATGCAGACGGACTGACCGAAAAACTGAACACTTTGGACTATTACATCCGCGTTACAGGCGGACTAACGACAAAGTATAAGCAGACAATCAAACTGAACGAGACATATTCAATCACCTATAATGACGGTGATGGAAAGCTTGCCTCTGGAGAAACAAAAGCCCTGAAATATTCTTCAAAAAGCGAAAGTATTGTCCTGCCTAAAATGGAAAAAGAAGGCTATGTCTTTGCCGGCTGGTTTGAGGACGAGAATTTCACCCAGCCAATTTCTCGAATTGAACAGGGAAGCCGGGGCGACAAAAACATTTATGCGGCGTATATCAATTCAGTTACCGTAAGTGCAAACGGAAGTGCCAATGCAGATATTGTTACAGGTCAACCGGTGGATTCAATTAACACGGCAATTACAAAAATTAGAGAGTTTGCCACGCCAATTGACTGGACGATTCTGATTGATGGAGTCGTGCCTTGCGTAACTACACTTTCACTTACTTCTGAATATGCGAATAGCCTTACTTTTGCGGGAGTGCATGACGGCGTCCTTCGAGAAGAAAAGAATGAAGGCGAAAACTACTATGATGTCCTTGATGGCGGCTCTGTGTTTGCGGAGACCCAGGCTGGGGCTACGATAAAGGGTTCTATCTTTACCATTTATGACTATTGTGTTCCTATTACTATAAAAAATTTAAAGATTACGCACGGCAATTCAAGCAGAGGCTATGGCGGTGCATTTGATACTAACGGAACGGTCACGCTTGATGATGGCACTTGGATTACGGACAATCACACCTATTATGACGGTGGTGCAATTATGAATACGGATAATGCTACGCTTACTATAAAGGCTGGGGTTCGCATTGACAATAACTCCGCAAGTGATTCTGGAGGCGCTATCCGTAACGCTGGAACACTTATTATCGAAGGCGGAGAAATTATGGATAATACTTCTGGCCGTGCGGTTATTCAGCAAGAAGGTACCATGATTATAAAAGGCTCTCCAATTTTTGGCGAGGGACAAAATATTGGTCTGGCAGCTTATTATCCATTCACTGCATATTGGGTTATTGTTGATGGAGAACTTGATTCAAATATTCCTGTGATAACAATAGCACCGGAAAGCTTTACCGACTACAACGGAAAAGTAATTCTAAAAATGGCTGATGACTCGGCTCTTACTGAAGAAATGCTTAGTAAATTTGTGGTTACGCAACCGACCTCTGGCACAGACCGCTACGAAATTGACCTTGAAGGAAAACTCGCGCCTAAGAAGGCTGCTACAAGCGGAAGTGTCACGACTGACAACCGAGTGCTGAATATCAGACTTAATACTACCGAAATGTACAAGAACACAATCCTCCGCTTCAGCGTAACTGATGCATGGGGAAATGATGTCACAGATACAGTCACATTCGATGCCGAGCTTTTGTATCAGGGAAAAGACGTGAACACTTTCGTGACGAATTCAAGCTACTACATAGTAGATACTACCGGCAGCCTGACTCTCAATTCAGAAAAGCCTCTTCCAAAAGAGGGCTCTTACCAGCTCTATGTAACGGCTTCTCGAAACTTGAATGGTTCAGGTTCTCCGGCTGTAAGTAGCAGCCAGACATTCGATGTCTCCTTCATAAATGAAATCGGAACGCCAACAACATCTGTTGCTTTGTATGAATACGACTCATCTTCATACTCATACGCATACGCATACTGCTTGACCGATTCTTCAAAAGCGGAAGTCGCATCGCTTGACAACTCTTCAATCAAAGGTTCGACTACAAAAACTTGCTTTGACATGTACGGATATTTCTATCTGCTTGACAAAGTAGATAACCAAGCCCTGCTAAAATCAGACAATCCTGTTATAGGTATAACAGGCGTGGCTTTGACTGAAATTAATGATGCAATAGGGTCTGGTTATTCCTGCAATTTTACGGTTGACATGGCCAACAACAAGGCTTACGCATGGAGTGGAAGGTATAGCAATTTTACAGCCCTTTATCGTTATCCAGACATTTTTACGAGTGGAAGTGTTGAAAATGTAGAAAATATTGAACTTACTTGTTCTGGATTTTCTGCTAACAAAGTAGTAATTTACAATGATATTGTCTATGTGATTGGCTATGACTCAACTTCTGATACATGTAGAATACTCACTTATGATATTTCTGACCTGGCCTTTACAGAAGGAACAGCGACTGTTTCTGAAGCCAGCTCAACTTATGATTTGTGGGCCTATTTCACAGACAAGGTGGCCGCTCCCGCTCAATTGCAGATTACAGATGCCTATGCCCTGGAGGGTGCCCTTTACTTCCTTGTCTATGACAGCTCGCTCGGTGGTTACAGCATGGGTTCGGCCTGGAAAACTGCCGGAGGAAGTATTTATGAGCGGGGTGCTATTGTAAGATATCTAGCTCCATTGAACGGGACAACAGAAAGCATAAAACTCATTGGCTTAAAGTCAAATGTAGCTTACGCCAACACTGATATTTCTCAGCTTCTTTTCTGCGAGTCTTCTTACGGTCCTGTTCACACAACAGAAGATTTGACTTCCCCTGTGGTGACCATAATTGGCTCTAAAAAAGTGACTGACGACAGTGAGCGTCTTTGTAACTACTATTTCCCGAATATTTATGGCGTTAGCAATTCAAGCGAGAAGTATTTTGCCCATCCTTCAAAATTCATCGCGGTTAAGCCCAAAAAACTTGTGATTGCTGATGACGGTATTGCCTTCTATTCAGATGCTGACGGCCTTTCATACAAGAATGCCGACCGTGTGATTACGGTTGACTTGCAGGACTTTGTAATCGAAAGCGTTCAGACATCTTCTGCTAAATTCAGCGAAAAAGTTAGCGGTTACTTCAGGACTAATTATCAGCTGAGACTCAGTAACATCATAAGTGATAATGGCGGATATTATGATTCTGACAAAACCTGCTACTACTATGACGGAAGTGCAGCAAGTATTGTTGGAAAAAAATTGAGTGAGGCTAACCCGACCTTGGCTTTTGGAAGCAGCGACGAGTAGTGCAGAATGAAGAAGCCTGAGCCGGTCATCAGCGTTTGCATTCCTGTTTATGAGACTGAAGCATATCTTGCTCAATGCCTGCGCTCAGTCTACAGTCAGGACTTTGCAAGCTTTGAAGTGCTGGTTTTAAGTGACGCAAGCCCCGCTCGTGACGAAAAAGGCCGTTCAGCCAAAAAAATCACGAAGGCGGCTCAAAAGGAATGTAAGGCCTATCGAAAAGAAATGGCTTTACCCCCGGTAAAAATACGCTTTCTGGAGCACAGGAAAAACCGGGGCTGCGTGGAAGTCCGCCGCAGTCTTGTTTATGAGGCTCGGGGACAATATATAGCCATGCTTGACAGCGACGATGAGTTTTTGGAGGGAGCCATTGCCGCTTTATACGAGGCCGCCTTGCAAAACGAGGCGGATATGGTGCACGGCACTTTTCTTTCCGGCCAATATGACGAAAATGGAGTCTTTTGCGAATCGGAAGAAAAAAGGTGCTCCAGGATTTTTTACGGAAGAAAGGAAGGCCTTGATATTGCCCGCTCCTGGTTCGCCGGGATATTCAGCGGCAATGTATGCGGCAAGCTCATAAAAAAGAGCCTGTACGAAAAAGCTTTTGCCGACATTCCCTACACGGAATGTAACATGGCAGATGACCTTTTGATATTCTTTTTTCTTGGCATGTATGCCAGCCGTTATGTCGGCATAGAGAAAAAAGTCTATCGCTACAGGATTAACAGCGGCATGAGTTCCGGCCGTTCAATAGACAGCCTTCAAAAATGGAAGCTGCTTTGTACATCAGCAAGTGTCTTCAGCATTATTTCCTTGTGGATAAAGGAAAACAATGCCAAAGACAAGCCCTTGCTCAGCGGGGAAGACCTTGACCACTTGGGCCGGGTTACGCTCCGCTACCTGACAGACAATGTTCTGCTGCTCTACAGAAGTGTCAGCCCGAACTTGTTTTCTGAGGCTCGCCAGATGCTTTTTGACTACTGGGGAGAGGATTTTGTGGTGAATGTGGAAAAGGTGATGAAAGAAAAGGAAAAAATCACCAATTCCGCAGTCATTTGATTGAAAAGTAAAAAATTATGCTTAAAATAGGAGTTGTGGTGAAAAAGTCTTTATTATTCTTTGCGACAATTTTACTTTCTTTAGGTTTCTTTGCGGGCTGCTCTGATTTAGACAATGACTCAAAGGAAGCTTCCTCTGCATCTGGGGGCGAAAAATTCTGCCTCGTAAGCGGAAATCTTGTCCTTAACTCTGATAGCGGAGCCACTTCAAGTTCTTTGCTCTCTTCTGTTTCAAGCAAGGCTACTTTTGCAAGCTCTGATTCACGCTCGGCTACAAGCTCTCTTACAGAATACACCAGTACACTGGAATTATGGGGTGAACTTTATGTCTCTGCCAAAAAAGAAGGCAATGACGAAGTAGAAGGAACGATAACGAGCAATGAGGACGGCTCTGTTTCATATTCATTAAAACTTCCTGCTCCCGGCGAATGGACTGTTACAGTCAGGCAAGATGCACAGGAGTATAACAATGGTGTTATTATTATCATGAAGGGAAGCACAAGCCTTATCGTTGACGATGAGTATTCGGCTATAACGGAAGACATTACTCTGGTTCCAGATGGTTTTCTAAGCCAAATCACAGGAGAAATTAAACTCGCTATTTTTGACAACACAGCAGACAAAAAAGTTTCTTCACTTACATTTTACTGCGACAAAGTGCTGAGTGAAACCTTAAATGATAACTCCCTCTCAAAAGACAGTCTTGGCGAAAATGGAACAATCGCTTTTGTGGACGGAAAGGCCGAAATCAATCTTTCCAAGGTCATGGCAAACTGCTATGAAGTCACATTCCTCTTTAACGACAAATACGGAAATACCCTCTATCGCTGCAAAGAAGCCCTTACCGTTTACTCGGGTTTTGTAACGGACACCTGGTTTGGAGAAAGTTCTTATATCAAAAAGAATGGCGAAAATGGCTATCAGTTCAGCATTACGGACGACTTGATTACAAAGTTCGGGGCAGAGATTGTACCATCGTCAAACTTAATGCTTTACGAAAGCTACACTGATGAAGGCAGCGTAAAATATTACATGGCAAGCGATTTGGACACTATTGATACTTCAAGTCCTGCTTATACGAGCCAAGGGGCTTCCCTTGCTTCATATTGTTTTGATTCAAAAGGAAGCATTTACATAAATGCTGGTAATGGCAAAATTTATCTAACGGCCACAAAACAGGAGATTGATACAGGACTTGCTAACCTTGAAGGTCTTGTCTACGACAGGGCAAAGGACAATCTTTATCTTTATGTTGTAAGTTCTAGTAATGGCACGGAATCATATTTTATGTATGAGGTTCCGGCAAGAGATAATTTTGCCAGCACTTTGGATACAGCATCCCTTAAATGCTATAAATTTGCCCTAAACTTTACTAATGGAATTACTTCTGTTCCTTATGCCTTTGCTGTGCATGACAATAAATTCTATGCTCCATGTCTTGATAGCGAGTCAAATTCCTTTTTTATTGAAGCAGACATTTCTAAAGCAGTAATAGATGGCGAAACAGGTAAGTATATCATTACCCTTGGTGACAGCAATCTTGTTAATCTGAATGAATCCTTTCCTTCTGATGTAGGGTTTACGGACATTCTTTATCAAGATGGATATGTGTATACCCTGTTTAAGACTGAAGCATATCATCTTGGTACGGTCATCAGATATAACACATTCACCTCTTCTGCGACAATGCTTGAAATACCGACACCAGCAAAACTTGAAGGCAAGGCACAAGTTTTTGTAATGTCGAATGAGCAACATGTTGATTTATATTCTGATGAATCTTTGAAAAATCCGGTTATGTGTGTCTACACTAAATTGTTTAGTAATATTTATGCTCCTTCAACAGATGCAGACCTTTCATCATATCTTTGCGGGCCTGTGCGCTTCCTTGCCATAAAACCAAAAAAACTTGTTATAGCTGATGATGGCCTTGCTTTCTTCACAGATGATAGCGGTAATTTGAGCTATAAAAATATAAACCGGGTTGTCTATGTAGATTTGGAGACCTTCTCAATAGAGTCTGTCAGCGAGACAAATGCTAAATTTGATGCAGACAGAGAATCTTACGAGTCTGATTCCTTATCCGGGGCTGATTGGAATAATCAATTCTCAATTCTGGGCTTGCCTGCATCAGTTTACGGAAAGAAAAATGGTTCTAATATTACATTTACAAACAGTGAAGAGACTGGTTCTACTTATTTCCACTTGGAAATTCCTTGTGCAGATTAATCAGAACTGCTTTTGTACACCATTCCAGCAATGAAAAGCTCTTTCCCGCTTATTTCGGTCTGTATTCCCGTTTATGACACTGAGCCGCTTTTGGCTCAATGTCTTCGCTCTGTCATAGCCCAGGATTTCCCTGATTTTGAAGTCGTGCTTGTAAGCGATGCCAGCCGAGGCAAGGACGAGAAGGGCAGAACTGCAAAAAAAATCGTCAAAATCATGCAAAAAGAGTGTGACAAGTCCCGCTCTCTTCGCGGCCTTCCAAAAGTCCCCTTCCGTTTTTTAGAGCATAAGGAAAACCGGGGGCTTATCGAAGTTCGCCGCAGTCTTTGCTATGAAGCCCGTGGTTTTTACATGACCCAGCTGGATTCTGATGACGAAATGGCTGAGGGCGCATTGACTGCCTTGTACGAAACGGCCAATCAGTCTGGGGCGGACATCGTTCATGGAACTTCTACGGCGGGCTATTTTGACGAGCATGGAATTTTCACCCCTATAAAAGAAAATCGCTACGGAAAGATTTTTTACGGCAAAATCGAAGGTCGTGATGTGTTCCGACGCTGGCTTATGAACGGCGATTTTACGGCAAATACCTGGGGCAAGCTGATTAAGCGGGATTTATGGGTTCGGGCTTATGAGAACATTCCTTATACCGAGTGCAACATGGCGGACGATGTGCTTTTGTTTTTCTTCCTTGCTCAATACGCAAAGTCTTACATTGGAATTGAGGCGAAGGTTTATCGCTATCGTGTGAATACAGGCATGAGCAGTCAGCGCAAAATCGACACGATTCAAAAGTGGAAGATGATTTGTTCCACGGCCAGCGTCTTTACGATAATCTCCCAGTGTGTTGAAGAATTCTGTCAGCCGGACGAAATTGAAAAAATCCGTGGAATGACCAGATATTATCTTGACAACAACATCAAGCAGATGCGAGAGGTCGTGGTTCCTGAGCTAAAAGAAAAAGCCCGCGCATTACTCTGTGAGTATTGGGGCACGGGCTTCGTTGAAAAAATGGAAAAACTTTAGCCCATCAGTAACAGGCTATTCGAACCAGTTTTCAACCTGAAGTTCGCTCACTCCCTGAATAGGGGCAAAATGCTTTGTGTTTCTGGTTACCAAAATCATGTGATTCGCAAGTGCAATGGACGCTATTAGGCTGTCACTTTTTTGGGTGGGCTTTCCTGCTTTTTTGAGTTTTGAGCGAAGCATAGCGTGAATGTCGGCGGCTTTTTCGGTATAATTTTTTATTTTGAAGTTTTCGTGAACATCTTCATTGATGAAATTTTCTAGATATTTTTTATTCAGTCCGTCTTCCATAATGTAAACGCCGAATTTTAATTCTTCCCAAACAGGAGAACAAATCGCACAGTCCGAACTGTGCTCCGCAATCTTTTTTAGCACATTAAAATTGGGCTGTGGTTTTATGATTTCAGATATAATATTTGAATCCAACAGGTAATGAGGCTCTTCTTCGATATAGTTCATAATCAATCCTTAAAGACCTCATCAAAAACATCGCTTTCGTATGTGTCGTTCTGTTTTTCCTTTGAATTGAAAATCTGGTCTATATCATCATTTGAAAAAAGCCCTGCTGTTTTCTTTCGAAATTCTGCTGCCTTGTCTAAAAAACTTACTTTAGATTTTGTTGAAGCAAGTTTCTGATATTCTTCAAATGACAGTAAAACGCCAACGGTTTTATTTCTGCGTGAAATAAAAACAGGCCCTGAAGTTTCCGCCTGATGCATAAAAAGCGGTAATTTATTTTTTGCTTCAAAAATCGGAATTGCATTCATAACGTCACCTCCAATCCTAAGTCTTCGAGTATATTGTATAATATAAATAGCTATTCTGTCAAATTTATATAGCTATTTAATTTTATAGCTAATCCCCCAAAAAAAACACCTCGCACAGTCATCTGACAAATGCGGGGTGTTCCCATTATCTTGATTATTCGCTCTGTGGTTGTCTAGTTTACCTGCAGGCGCAGGCTTTCCCACTTTTTGTAGTAGATGTCGAGATTGTCACCCAAATCGTCTTTGAGCTGGCACTTATCCATTGCGCTTGCAGGATAGAGTGGCGTAGACTTCATGTACTTCTGGGCTTCGAGGTTTACGAAGCAAGGGAAGTTGAAGAAGTCGAGGAATTTCGCATAGTTTTCCGGACGATGGATAAAGTTGATGAATTCAGTAGCCAACTCAGCGTTCTTAGAGTCTTTGAGGATACACATGCTGTCAAGGTAAGAAGCGCCGCCTTCCTCTGGAATAAAGAAATCGATTGTGCTTTCCCATTCTGATTCAGGAACTTCACCGTAGATAACTTCTGCATAGCCATGGCAAAGCCAGAGATCGCCACGGGCAAAGTCTTTTCCGAAGCCTTCAGCATCGAATTTTACGATGTTTGGAAGCCATTTTTCGCGAATCATGTTGACAGCTTCGCTTACTTCCAGCTCGTTTGAAGTGCTTACATTGTAGCCTTTGTATTTGAGCGCATCGCCGATAACTTCACGATAATCGTCCATCATTGAGGCATGACCCTTAAAGCGGGGGTCTGCAAAGATATTCCATGTGCGCTCATAGTCACCTGCCGGAACCTTTTTTTTGTTTACGCCGATTCCAGCTGCACCGAAGTAATATGGAACTGCGTAAATCATGTCCGGGTCGTAAGTAATTTTTTCGAGAACTTTCGGGTTGATTTTGTTTCGGTTTGTGAATTTGCTCTGAATAAGAGGCTGGAACATTCCCCTTTTCATCATGATTGAAACATAGTCCTGAGAAGGAACTACGATGTCGAAGCTCTTTGCTCCACCGTTAACCAGTTTGTTGAACATGGTCTCGTTTGAATCGTACTCTGTTACAAGAACCTTGCAGTTAAATTCCTGCTCGAATTCTTTTACAACATCAGTTGGAGTGTAGTAAGTCCAGCTGAAGAGTTTCAATGTCTTCTTTTGTTCACAAGAAAGAAGACCCATGCCGGCTGCAAGAGTACAAGCCGCAAAAGCGATACGTGGAAGAAGTTTCATTATTTTCTCCAAAATTAGTGTGCCGAGGCGAAGCCTTTGAGGCTTTTTCGTAAAAGCACGGCCAGACCGCCTATAAGCAGGATAAGCACGAAAGAAAGAGCGTTTATAACCGGACTAACTCCATGCCGTATCATATTATAAACATAAATCGGTAAAGTCTCAACATTTCCGTTGACCAAAGATGTAATTACGAAGTCTTCGATAGACATTGTAACGCTCATCATAAAGCCGGACATGATTCCAGGCATTATGGCAGGGATAATTACCTTGAAGAGAGTCTGCTTTTCGTTTGCCCCCAGGTCGTAACTGGCTTCGATTATGGAATAGTCGAACTCGTCAACCCGGGCAGAAACCATGAGATAGACAAAGGGAAGACAGAATGTTGTGTGGGCAATAATTATCGTGATAAGGCCAAGATTCATGTGGATTCCGCTGAGGAAGATAAGAAGGGAAACACCCATGATGACTTCCGGCAAAACCATTGGCAAAAAGGAGCTTGACTGAATGTAGCTTCGGCCAAAGAATCGGTACCAGCTGTTGCCGATAGCCGCAAGACTTCCCAAAACAGTGGAAATTGCCGCCGAAACAAGGGCGACGATTGCGCTGTACAAAAGTGACTGCCAGAGGCGGCCGGAATTTAGGAAAAGCTCTTCGTACCAGACAAATGAAAAGCCTGTGAAATGAGAGCCTTTAGAGGCGTTAAAAGAATAGAAAACGATTACGAAAAGCGGAAGAAAAAGAAAGAGCAGGGCGATGACAAGCACCGTGTTAGAGAAAGAAAAGGCTCTTCCCCGCTTTTTCCAGCCCCGCTTGGCGTGCTTGTTGCTCTCGTTTTTGGCGACAGGATTTCGTTTTAAAAATGAAAGAATTACGCTGATTAAAAAATCCATTCTGTAAGCTCCTATTGTTTAGCCGCAAGGATGCGGCTGCCGGGCGAGTTTTTGCGTGCAAAAACTCGTCAGAAAGAAAAAATGCACGGATGCAATTTTCTTTCAACTATTCCTTTTTCATCTTTTTGAGGCTGGCTTCTTTTTTGTCAGAAGAAATCATAAAAAGAATTGCCGCCATTGAAACCACAGTGAGAACCACGCTGAAAGCCGAGGCCAAAGGCAGGTTTCGTGCTTTCTGAATCTGATCCATGATGATGTTACCCAGCATGTAGCTTTCGGTTGAGCCGATAATCTGTGGAACGGTATAGTTTCCAAAAATCGGAATGAAAGTAAAGATAAGGGCAGATATGATGCCAGATTTGATTCCCGGAATCATAATGCGGAAGATTGAGCCTAATTTTGTGGCTCCCAAGTCCCTGGCGGCTTCGAGCAGGGTAAAGTCAAAGCGGTCAACAGAAGTGAAAATCGGGAGAATTGCGTAGGGCAGGTACATGTAAATGCTAACGAGGATAACGGCTCCTTTTGTGAACATGAACTTGTGTGGCTCAAAAACGCCGTCGCTGTTGCGGGTGACAAAAAAGCAGAATTTGGCAAAAATCTCGCAGATGCCATTGAGCGTACCGTTCTCGCCTAAAATCGTCATCCATGCAAAGATTCGGATTAGGGAATTTGTAAGGAAGGGAACGATTACGAGAATCAAAAGTGCAGTTTGATGACGACTTCGGGCAATGGCATAGCCGCAGGGAAGGGCAATTAAAATGGAAATGAATGTCGCGATAAGGGTCATCCAGAGGGTACGCAGGAAAATTTTTCCGTAAGCGGCCGTGAACATTTGCTTGTAGGCATCAAAAGAGAATTCGTGGATGACACCGCCGAACATATCTCTCTTCATAAAAGAATAAGCCACGATAATAGCCAGCGGAACGACAAAAAAGAGCGAAAACCAAATTCCCATGGGGTATGAATAAAACGGACCTGGATTTTTCTTTTTCACGGCAATCTCCTAAAACAAAATCAATGCGCCACATGGAGGTGGCGTAAGGGGGGCGTTGCGGGGGTGTCCCACGCAGAGGGGGTAGCGACCAACGAAGTGGGCGCGTAGGGGGAGACTTCCCCCTCCCATATTTTCAACTTTCAACTTTCAACTTTCTCACTTCTCAATGTCCTCTACGATGTAGCCGTCTTCGGCTGACCATGAGATGTAGACCGTGTCCTTCCACTGAATTTCCGGGCCGTCGTCAAGGTAGTTCTGGTGCTGCTTGAAGACTTTTACGATTGTTCCTGTCTTTTCGAGCTTTACATAGAATTTTGACTGGAAACCAGTGTAGACCGGCTCCTCGACGATTCCCTTGAAAACATTTATGTCCTTGCGGCCGTTTACATTCGGCTCTTCAAGGGTGATTCGGATTTTTTCGGGGCGAACGGTGAAGGCGACCTTCTGGCCTTCGTCGGTGTGCTCGTAATCGGTAACGAGGATGTTCTTGTCTTCTTCTTTTGTGGCCTGAGTGTCGCCCGTAAGCTGAGCCTGGAGCCCAAGGGCGGGAACATTGAGGGTGACCATGTGCTCGATGTCAGCCTTGCCCTCGACCTTGTAGCTCTCGCATTTTACGACGCTGGCCTCAAAAAGATTTGTCTCGCCGATGAACTGGGCGACGAATTGGGTGGCCGGGCTTTCGTAAATTTCGTATGGTGTGCCGACCTGCAAGACATGACCGTGATTCATAACCGCAATTCTGTCTGAGACTGCAAGAGCCTCGCTCTGGTCGTGGGTTACGAAAATGAAGGTTATGCCGATTTTGTCGTGAAGGCGGTCTAGCTCAACCAGAAGATTCGAGCGCAATTTTGCATCAAGGGCAGAAAGAGGCTCGTCAAGCAAAAGAACCTTTGGCTCGTTAATGAGGGCACGGGCGATTGCGACACGCTGCCTCTGACCGCCAGAAAGCTGGTTGGGCTTTTTGTAGATATGCTCGTCAAGCTCCACCAGGTGAACATAGTGGCGCACTTTTTCATCAATTTCATTTTTTGGAAGTTTTTTGAGACGAAGGGGAAATGCCACATTCTCGTAGACGCTCAGATGAGGAAAGAGGGCGTAATTCTGGAAAACGGTGTTTGAATGTCGTTTATTTGGTGGCAAATCGGTGACATCGATGTCATCGAAAAGAATCGTGCCTTCGTCCGGGAATTCAAAGCCCGCGAGAATACGCAAGAGCGTTGTTTTTCCACAGCCAGACGGGCCTAAAAGGGTGAAGAATTCGCCTTGTTTAATAGTAAAATCAATGCTGTCGAGAGCGACAAAATCTCCAAACTGCTTGTGAACGTTCTGAATAGATACCTGACTGCCTTTCACTCTTTTTTTGCCTCTTGTAAAGTCTTTTCTTTATAGTTCATTTAGTTGAAATAATCAAGGGAAGTTCTAAAATTTACATTTTTAGAAAAAATAATTAAGAATCATGTATAAAAGCGTGCCGCCAAAAATACTCAGCATGGCGTTTCCCTTCCATATATGAAGGACAGCCGTTACCGTAATGGAAATGATGGCGCAAATGACGGACGGAATCTCGTCCATAAAAGACGAATTCGAGATAATAAGGTCGCTTGTGCTGGATTTTATGCAAACGACGAAAAGGACGGCGATTGACAGTGCTGGAATGAACTTATCCACAAAAGAAAAAAAATTGGGAGTCTTTCTTTTGGCAAAAATCAGGAAGGGGAGAAGTCGAAGAATCAGCATCATAAGGCCTATTGCCAATGTGACAATAAGAGCTTCAAGGGAGGTGAGTTTCATTCTTTTTGGCCTCCTTTGGGGCTTAGGGCAGTGGCGAGGCTTTTTATGACAATCATAACAAAAATGCCAAGGCTAAGTCCGGTAAGGATTATATGCTGGCTTGGCAAAATAGTATGACCGTTTACTTCGATATAAGAGAGGGCGACGGCGGCAATAGTTGTGAGAATTCCGACTATTGTTGGAAGAATAGCCTTTGTGGCCCGAATCTGGTTAATCATCAGGACGACGAAAAGGGCTGTGAGGGCAAAGTCCACGCCATTGAGGTAGCCAGCCGGAATAAAATTGCCAATGATGGCACCAATCAATGTGCCCAAAATCCAGTAAGAGTAGTCAAAGATGGAAATAACGGCGAGGTATGCTCCCCTGTCCGCATCTTTTGGAATATTGCAGGAAGAGATCAGGGCAAAAGTTTCGTCAGTGATTGTGTAAATGAGGGGAAACTTCCAGCGGCCTGTTCCACGGTATTTTTCGATTAGGGATAATGAATAGAAGATATGCCTGAGACCGATGAAAAACTCGATTCCTAAAATTGCAAGCAGGGTAGAAGAAAAGGAAGTCGTGCCTGCGATTCCAGAAGAGAAGAATGCAATACCGATATACTGACCTGTTCCAGAAAATATGAACAGGCTCATAAGCAGGGCAAGCCACCAGGGAAAACCTGCGTTTACGACCATAAGACCGAAGGGAATGCCAATCGCTATGTAGCCGAAGAATACAGGCATGGTGAGCTTGACGGCTCTTCTGAAATTCGAAGAATCAAGCATGACAGAATTTTAGCATTTATAGAGTAAAAAATCCACAAGAGAAGATAGAAAAATTGATATTTTCGAGAATTAGGGAAACATAGTATGTATTGAAGTTTAAGAAATTTGACATACTGAAAATTTCCTCCGATAATAGAAGTATACTTGAAAATGGGTGGAATTGCTTAAATATAGGAGAAAAAAATGAAAAGCTTAAAACTTGCTACGAAAATCGGTATTCTGGCGGCCGTGTCTATTATAGTGGCGTCAGCGGCTGTTGGATTCGTTGCTTCAAAAATCACCAGTTCTGCGGTCACAAGTACGACCCTCGAAAACCTTGAAACTTCAGAAGTCGGTGTCATGGATACGCTTGATAACTGGCGCACTCAGCTGGAGTATTCAACTCTGGTTCTTGCCGATAAAACTCGTCTTGCGGCTGCCCTAGCAAACAATGACTGGGAAACAGCCAACAATCTTACCGTAGAGCAAAAAAAAGTCCTCGATATTGATTATCTCCTTGCTACAGACGAAACAGGCCGTATTGTCGGCGGTAACGGCAAATTCGGAACAAGTCTTGCCAATTCCTGGGCTGTAAGAGAGGCTTTAAAAGGTAATAAAGAATATTGCTATGAGTCCACTGAAATCTACACTTACAGCCTTGTCTACGCATATCCGATTAAAAGCGGCGGAAAGGTCGTAGGTACGGTTGTCGGCACATACAGCATGGTAGACCCTGAATTCGTAAACGCAATCAAAAATACATACAAACTTGAGTGCACCATGTTTGAGGGAGACACCCGGGCTTCAACAACTTTAGGAAACAATCTTGTCGGCACAAAGCTGGAGAATCAGGCTATCATCAAGAAAGTCCTTACAGACGGCGAGCGATACGAAGGCTCAAACAAAATTGCCGGCAAAAATTATCTTAGCGTTTATGCACCTATCAAGGATGGAGCAGGTAATATTTCTGGAATGCTCTTCGTTGCAAAATCGATGGATGTAGTCACTAACATCATGCGGCAAATCGTTATGATTATCACTCCGATAATCGTTGTTCTCGTTGTCCTTCTTGTCATTGTTGTTTCTGTATTCCTCCGTGTTCTCCTTAAGCCTCTAAACGGTGTAAAAGTCACCCTCAATGACATTTCTTCAGGTGACGCTGACCTCACCAAGCGAATCGAGCTTAAATCTCAGGATGAAATCGGCGAGGTCGTCAATGGATTCAACAAATTCGCCGGCAAATTGCAGAACATCATCGGCGATGTAAAATCTTCAAAAGACGAGCTTATGGTGGCCGGAGAAAATCTTTCCGGGGCAACTCAGGACACTGCTTCTTCAATCACCCAGATTATCGCAAACATCGACTCAATGAAGAGGCAGATTGACAGCCAGAACCAGTCGGTTTCACAGACGGCAGGAGCTGTAAACGAAATTGCATCAAATATCGAGAGCCTTGAACGCATGATTGAAAGCCAGTCTTCTGGTGTAACCCAGGCTTCTGCGGCTGTCGAAGAGATGATCGGAAATATTTCTTCAGTCAACGGCTCAATGGAAAAAATGGCCCACTCATTCAATGAATTGCGTGCTAACTCTCAGACAGGTATTTCAAAACAAAAGGCCGTCAATGACCGAATCACTGAAATCGAGGCTCAGTCTCAGATGTTGCAGGAAGCAAATGTGGCAATCGCATCTATCGCGAGCCAGACAAACTTGCTGGCTATGAATGCGGCAATCGAAGCTGCTCACGCAGGCGAGGCTGGTAAGGGATTCGCAGTCGTTGCAGATGAAATCCGTAAGCTCTCAGAAACCTCTACGGCTCAGTCAAAGACAATCGGTGACCAGCTTAATAACATCAAAGATTCAATCAATTCTGTCGTATCCGCTTCAGGAGAGTCAGCCGTGGCTTTTGAGGCCGTTTCCCGCAAGCTCGAGGAGACCGATGCCCTTGTCATGCAGATTAAGGCCGCAATGGAAGAGCAGAACGAAGGAA
>DGTW01000286.1 GCA_002393835.1 Treponema sp. UBA4326 | reverse complement strand
TTTTATTTTCTTTTGCAAGCTGCATGGGAAGAGAATTCCATACCATGCGGATTCTCGGAAGCTCCTTTGAATCCACATGCTTTCCGAAATCCCCTTCATACTGGCTGATAATATCATTCTGTACGCTTCGAACCTTGTCATAGTCACGAGTCTCAACAAAAGTAAGGACGGCCTCAGGCATTCCACCTGTAAAATAGTAATCCCGCAAGAAAGGAATATATGTTTCCCTCAAATCAGAAATCAAGGGATTTTCAGGTTTTTTTTCTTCGATTAGCCTTGCAAGATTTTCTTCTCCCAAAGCCAGCAAAAACTCAGAAAAAGTCATTGGGTAAAGCCTGAGTTCATTTACCTTTCCCACAGGAAAAGACAAGCCCTCATGAATGCTCACTCCAAGCAGAGAGCCTGCGGCGACAATCGCATATTCCCTGGCCTCCTCGCAAAAATATTTCAACGATTCCAGGACTTTAGGGGCTTCTTGAATTTCATCAAAAATAATGAGAGTGTTAGAAGCTTGAATTTTTATATGATGCTGCATCTCAAGTGCTGAAATTATGCGTTTAATATCATAGTCCCTTTCAAAAAGGTCGGAGTCTTTTTTATTGTTGTAAAATGAAATATAGAGCACATTCTCAAAGCAAGTTTTACCGAATTCTTTAAGCAGCCATGTTTTTCCGACCTGCCTGGCTCCCCAGAGAACAAGAGGCTTCCGTTCGGGACTTTCCTTCCATTCAATCAGTTTTTCTATAAAATTTCTTCGCATAACTTATTATAGAAAAAGTGAATAAAAATTACAATTATTCCGACGAATTTATGTCAACAAACAACACTTTTTCGGCGGAATAATAAAAAAATCCACAGATTAGCGCAGATTACACAGATTTATAAATTCCTCACAGAGCTCACGGAGAAAGATTTTATATAATCCACAGATTAGCACAAATGAACACAGATTAAAAAATTTTCACTTACGAATTTTTGTCGTGTTCATCACAAAACTTTCATACCGAAAACATATAATCCGTGCTAATCAGTGGAAATCTGTGGATAAACCTCTGTACACTCCAAAGCTCCGTGAGGAATTTTCAATTTTCAATTTTCAATTTTCAACTTTCATCTTTCAGTTTTCCGTTTTCAGTTTTCATCTTTCAGTTTTCAACTTTCAACTTTCAGTTTTCAGTTTTCAACTTTCCGTTTACTTAGCTCCGTAAGTCTCGTAGTACTTGTCAATCTCGGCCTTAATCTCGTCAGTAATCAGTTTTTTATCGCCGTTAGTGTAGAGGGCTTCGACTACATCAGCCATTGAGACGATTGCCCGGGCAGGGAAGCCGTATTTTTCTGTGATTACATCGAGAGCGGCTTTGTCTGAGTCCGGGGCTTTTTCCATGCGGTTAAGGCTTACAATCTCGCCCACGATTTTGATTCCGCCTGGGGTTGTTTCCTGAGCTTTGATTTTTGGATAAGTCTCTTCGATTGATTTTCCTGAAGTTGTGACATCCTCGATGATTACGACCCGGTCTCCGTCCTTGATTTTATAGCCCAAAAGAGAGCCCTTGTCAGCGCCGTGGTCTTTTTCTTCTTTTCGGTCACAGCAATATTTGACTTCCTTTCCGTACAATTCTGAGTAAGCCACGGCCGTAACCACAGCGAGCGGGATTCCCTTGTAGGCAGGGCCGAAGAAAACATCGAAATTGTCCCCAAAGTTGTCGTGAATTGCCTTTGCGTAATACTCACCCAGGCGCTTGAGCTGGCTGCCTGTGACATAAGCACCTGCATTCATAAAGAAGGGCGACTGGCGGCCGCTTTTAAGGGTGAATGAACCGAATTTTAAAACCTGACATTCGACCATAAAATCAATGAATTCTTTCTTGTAATCTTCCATAATTAAACTCCAATACATGAATTATAGTGATTTCATGGAAAATAAAAAGGGGCTTGCCGCTAATGAAGTGCGCTTTACACCTCACTAAAAGGCAATCCCCTTTCAAAAGAAGTTTTTTGCGGCCTAAACCTTGAACTGGTCTATCTGGCCTCCGATTTCACCGATAGAAGAGCTGAGCTGACCTGCAATTACACGCAAGGCCTCTCCGGTCTCGTTGATTTTCTGCGCTCCTATGCTCATTTCCCTCATGCTGTCCTGCATGACTCCGGTGGCATCCTGCAAATTACGCACTTCCTCAAGAATCGCCTTGTTGCCTTCTGCCATCTCCTGACCGGCGGTCTTTACCTCAAGGGTGGAGTCATTCATGGCATGAAGAACCTGATTAATCTGCTGCGAGCCTTCGTTCTGCTCCTCCATAGCTGCCTTAATCTGCCGAACAAGCTCGTCTGTCTCCTTGATTTTGTTGGTAACGCTTCCGAAGGCATTGCTTGACTGCACGCTGGCCTGAACAACGCCTGAAATTGAATTCTGAATGTTGGTGAGCTGCTCGCCGATTGTCTTTGACTGCTGGCCCGAAGTCTCGGAGAGCTTACGGATTTCGTCAGCGACGACTGCAAAGCCCTTTCCAGCATCGCCTGCATGAGCCGCCTCAATTGCCGCATTCATGGCAAGAAGGTTGGTCTGCTCGGCTATGGCCGCAATAGCGACATTGGCTTCCTGAAGGGTTTCGCTCTGGTCTTTTATCTGCTCGATTTTTTCGTTAACCTCGTGCTGAAGCTGGGCACCAGCCTGTGCGCTACTCGTAAGCTCGTTGAATGAAGAAGACATTTTCTCCATTGAGGCATTTACTGAGCGGATATTGCCGATCATCTCTTCTACAGCCGCACTCGCCTCGCTTACGCCTGAACTCTGCTTCTCAATCATTTTTTCAAGGGACTCGATATTTGAGGCAATCTCATTTACGGCACCAGCCGTCTCATGCACTGAATTTGACTGGTTGTTAATCTGAGAATGAACTGCCTCGATATTGGCCAGAATCTGGGTAATCGAAGAAGCCGTCTCCTCAGTGCTGGACTGCAGTTCCGTTCCCGCCATTCCCAGCCTCTCTTTTGAATTCTTTACCTGCGAGATGATTTCCTGAAGTTTACCAATAAATGAATTGAATCCCCGCACGACATCAGAAATCTCGTCCTTTCCCTTGTTGCTGATTCGTTTAGTCAAATCAGCATCCCCTGAAGCGACATCATCAATGGCGTGGCGGACCCGGTTCAAAGGCTTGAGGCTGATTGACATGGTTGCCCCGACACAGACAAAAGCGACCACAAGCATGATAATGGCCATAATTCCTATGAACTGAGTCATTTTGTTTAAGTCAGAATAGAAATCGTCATAACTGCAAACGCCAAGGACTGACCAGTCAGTGCCCGGAACAGGACGATAAGCGGCAATCATCTTCATTCCGTCGGCAGGATTTACGAAAGGCTCATTTCCGATTTCATTTGACATAAGTTTCTGGAGAATCGGCCTGATGTTTTCGTCTGAATCAGCGTTTACATCCTGGAAGGTAATGACATTGTCAAAGACAGTCGAAGCTACCGTGTGACCGGATTTTCGGCTCACGACCTGAACCGTAGACTCGTTCGTTCCGAAAGAAATCTGCTCAATCCGCTTTGAAAGGACATCGCCCATGACATTCGCCGCAACACAGCCCACAGGCTTTCCGTTATCGCCAAATACAGGGACAGAATAAATCTGGAAAAGGACATTCGTGACAGGATTGATTGCAGGATCCGCAATGTAGTTTTTACCTTCTTTTGCGGCATCTATATATGCCCGCTGAAGCTGGATTGCCTGACCTGCGGCAGTGTAGCTGTTTCCTTCAAGATCATAAAAGCCGATATTCTCGTAGTCGGGACTGACTTTTGAAATTCGGGTAAGCTGCTGGCATTTTTCAAGAAGAGGAACATTCTCATCCTTCAGGAAATCAGTCCTTGCGATTGCCTCAAGCATACGGAACTGCTTTTCGGTCTCACCCTTGATCTTTCCGGCCGCCGAGTCCGTAACCGAATTAAGAAGATTTGAGACCGTTTTTTCGGTGGAAGAAGTAGAGAGTTTCAATGCCGTGGAAACAAGAATGACATTGGAAACAGCAAAAATAGCAACTACAATGGCAATAAGCCTGAACTGTAATGTGCGGAAAAATTTTGGCAGGTTCATTTTTACTCCTCAGACAATTTTCAACTATAATTGTATTACAGTTTTTCCTAAAGTCAAAAAAAATCGGCAGTCAAAAAAGTATTTTCCTAATTGAGCACGGGGAAAACGCAACCTTTATAGAACCTCGAAAAATTGCAATTTTTCGAGGTAACTTTAAAATTCAAAAGGTTTCTTTTTCCCCGCACCCCTTATTTTTCCAAAGTCTAAATTCTATTTGTTCTTGATTTCAAGTCCATCCTGAAAGGCCTTGCCAGCGACCTCGCCAATCATGCGGTAAACATGGAAAGAAGCATCAAACATAATCGGCTTCAGTTTTCCCAAATCGATTTTTCCGTCTGTAAGAACAGACTCATCTGCCTGCTGGGCGACAATCTTTCCCCGAAGGTACTCTTTTTCCTCGTTCCACTCAGTGACCTCGCACTCAAGCGTAACCGGATATTCCTCGATAATCGGAGCATTTACATGAGCGCTTTTGTGAACATGGACGCCGGCTTTCTCAATTTTGTTGACATTTTCTCCGCTCTCAAGCCCGAAATAATCCGAAATCTTCAATGTATCCTTTGTAGCGAAAGCCACGGTAAAGGCTCCCGTTTTTTTGACATTCTCAGTCGTCTTGTGCTTAGCCAGGTACAGGGTAATCTCCCCGTAATCCGACTGAATGCCCCAGGCCGCATTCATTGCGTTAGGCACTCCATTCTCATCGTAAGTTCCGATAATAAAAACGCCCTCAGGCACAATCACCGCATGTTTAGAATCAAATTCCATAAAAACTCCTATAAAATAAATATAATAATAAAATACCGATTTCGACAATGCAAATTTTTCATCATTGTATTAAAAATATGTCACTTTACGCAATAATACATTCCTCGCTATAATGACCCTGTAATTTTTAATCTTACTTTTTATAGAGGAACAAATATGGAAAAGACAATCGCTTTGATTCCTGGTGACGGAATCGGTCCTGATGTTGTCGCAGAGGCAGTAAATGTCCTTGACGCAATCGCAAAAAAATACGGCCACAAATGGACATACAAGAATGTAATCGCAGGTGGTGCCGCCATCGACAAATGGGGAAAGCCACTCCCGCAGGATCAGCTTGACATCTGTCTCAACAGCGACGCTACCCTTCTTGGTGCCGTCGGTGGCCCGAAATGGGACAATGTTGCTCCTGAAATCCGCCCTGAAAAAGCCCTTCTCGGTCTTCGCGGCGGCATGAAAGTATTCGCAAACCTCCGCCCGGCAGTCATGTGGAAACAGCTCAAAGATGCCTGCCCTCTCAAAGACGAAATTGTCGGCGAAGGCCTTGATATTCTCGTTGTCCGCGAGCTTACAGGCGGCATCTACTTCGGTGAGCGAGGAACTAGCGCAGACGGAAAAACAGCCTGGGATACCGAAAAATATACATGGGCAGAAATCGAGCGCATCGTCCGCATGGGCTTTGAATTCGCCAAGAACCGCAAAAAGCACCTCACTGTAGTTGACAAGGCAAACATCCTTAATTCAAGCCGACTCTGGCGCGCAGTTGCAGAAAAAGTCCACGAGGAATACAAGGACATCACCCTTGACTTCCTCTACATCGACAACGCCGCAATGCAGATGGTTCGTGCTCCACGCCAGTTCGATGTTATCGCCACAAGCAACATGTTTGGCGACATTCTCACTGACGAGGCAAGCCAGGTAACAGGCTCAATCGGTATGCTGGCCTCAGCTTCCCTTGGTGACGGAACAGGCCCTGGCCTCTACGAGCCAATCCACGGTTCTGCTCCAGACATCGCAGGAAAGGACATCGCCAACCCTCTGGCAACAATTCTTTCTGCCGCAATGCTTCTCCGCTACAGCTTCAAGCTCGAAACTGAAGCAAAGGCTATCGAAGACGCTGTAAACGCAGTTCTCGATGCAGGCTGGCGAACAGGCGACATCGCAGGAAGCCACATGGCCGAAGTCAAAGCCCAGGGTAAACTCGTCGGCACAAAGAAGATGGGCGAACTCGTAGTAGCAGAACTCAACAAATAAAACAAATTCCGGCTATTGCTGCTAAGGAATTAAACGGCTTACCAAAAGCATCTTCTTACGCTATTGTGCAAGAGAGCTTTCAGTAAGCCGTTTTCACGAGTTTTTTTATCAAACTATTATATTTATTTTTTCCTCTTTTAAGTTTATTTTCCTTGTTTTCTACTTTATTTTTCTATAAAATTATAAGCTATGGAAACACGAAATTCTTTTGACCAAATGGTTTCTGAGATTTCCGAGAGTGAAAGGCTGAGGCTTCTGGCTCAGATGCAATCTACAGAAGAGCAGCTTCCTTCTTCCCTCCAGGCTACAATTGAGCAGATTGATGATAGTGATGAGCCCTTTGAAATCAGGATCAAAAAAGAATCTCTCTTTCTCCGTCTTTTGGTATGGCTAAAGGCATTTCTCTCAAACACGACTAAAGAAATCATCTACAACGAATATAAACTTGCCCAAATTTCAAAAAATGTCCACAAGGTTTATCCCGGTCTGATTAATTCAAAGCAGAATCTTCTTTTGGTTCCCTTTTACAACCAAATTTCCGATTTAAAAGCCTGTGCTGATTTTTTCCGCCCCTATTTTGTCCCAACAAAAGACAACGAAGGTTCCTTCTATGTGTTTCTGAGCACATTCATCATGCCTGAAGTCACTTCCGACATCAAGAGCAATGCCGATCCATTCAGCAACCCCATCACACCAGAAGTCAAGCCCGAAATGCGCACCCAGCTTATTCGCAAACTGGAAGAAATTTTCGACACAATTCCAGCCCAGGACAGGGCAAGAATGTATTTTTCGGCAAAAGCCTTTGAGTGGCTGCGGCAGTTCGTAAAGCTCCCCTTCTCCAGGGCAATAGCAAAATTCAGTTCCGTAAACGAGCGTAATTTTTACTGCAATTTTGATCAGTTGGACAGCGAGATAACAGCCTTTGCTTCCCTTCTCTGCAACTCACTTTCCCTTCCAGACGAATTTCTTGAAGCCCTCTACATGTTCTCTCTCCGAAATTCAAAGAGAGAAATGAGCGAAGAAGAAGGCCGGGATGCGGGAGAATTCATCAGCCAGGCAAGATCCAACATCTCCAAAATTCAGGTTTTCATGGATACAGTGCCAATCCGCTCACTGGGCTGCCTCATTCACAACGATTATCGCTGGCATGTAAACCTTTTCTCAGCCGGTGAAGACTGGTTCGTCAAATACAAGAACACTTGGAAAAAGATTTTCGAGCAGCAATGGACAGTCTGGGAAAGCGAATGTCGAAAGCAGGCCCTCCTTACAAGCCTCAAAACGGATTTCCAGCTCTCATCATTTCCCCGCTTTCCTGAGCGACCTTGGGAAAATTTATGGAACGGTCTGCCCTTCACCTACGACACAACCCTGGGCTTCCTCAACTGGTTTCTGCGCGAACAGTTTTCTTCATTTGAAATTGACCTCAAAACCGTTTTGGTGCAAGGCTCATTCAGCAAGACTGAAAATCACACCATGCTATCAGACACATTCAATTCAATGGTTCAGCTCTCAATCTCCTTCCAGAATTTTGAAAGAAAGCTCTCCGTTCATGGCGAGCTGGGCGGAATTTTCAGGAAAATCGAAGAAGAACGCTCTCGCACACTGCAAGCCCAGAACAAGGTCGAGCAAATGATGCGTGAAATCGAAAGCGACTCAAAAACTCTGATTCACCGCTTCGGCGAAGCGGCAAGGAACCTTTGCCAGATTCTTTCAGGCATTCTAGGCCTTTCAAAAGACCCCCGCTTCGACACCGTAACGAATCTGAACAAGCTCACGGACAAAAAAAATGAGCCAATCATCAAAAAGATTGAACAGGCTCACGCAAGTACGGAAAACGCCCTGCATTTCCTCATGGAACTGGAACAAATCGACCGGCAAACGCAAAAATGATAAATAAAATTTCCATAAAAGAGGAATTAGAAAATCTGTCTCTCCAAAAAGCCAAATATTTCACCCTGCCATTTTACTTCGACGGAAAGGCACAGGAAAACAAAGAGGACAAAAAAGAGGCTCGCTGGGGAATGACTCTTCTCAAAGCAGGAAGTATGCGCTTCCGCTGGAATGAAAAGAACGACAAAAGGAAAAAGCTCCTGACAAAAATCCTAAATGAGCAAAAAAAGCCAGTGTGCTCAGGAAATTGCTCTTCATCCGAGGGGAAATGCGACTGCAAGCTAAAAGTCCTTCCGGTGGAGCTGATTCACTCAAAAATAGTCGTTGAGGCAAAAAAAGAGGAAGACACTAAAAATTTGCAGGCCGACGGAATCATCACGCAAAATCCGCTTTTAGTCCCGACAGTCACGGTAGCTGACTGCGTTCCCATTTTTCTCTATGACAGGAAAAAAAAGGCAATCGGAGCCTTTCATTCAGGCTGGAAGGGAACCGGAATCGCAGGGGAAGGCGTAAAAAAATTCGCTGAGCTTTACGGTTCTGAGCCAGAGGACATTTCCGCCGTAATAGGCGCTCATATCGGAAGCTGCTGCTATTTCGTAGACAAAGAAAGGGCTGACTATTTCACAAAAAACTTCGGAGAGGATTGCATTTCAAAGGCGGGAGAGCAAAAAGACGGCAATGAGACAGAAGCAGCAAGTGCCTTGTCCTACAGGCTTTCCCTTACGGAGGCAAACCTTTTTGTGCTTAAAAAAGCCGGCATAAAGGAAGAAAACATTCTTGTGGCAGAAGACTGCACCTGTTGCTCAAAATTCTTAAATGGCGAAAATATATTCGGCTCCTTCCGAAGGCAAGCCGCCTTTCTCCCGCCAGAAATTGACGCAGAGGCAAGAAGCCGCTCAATGACCGTCCAGGCCGCTTTTGTAATGATGAATGTGTAATTCATAATGCATAATTGCAGAAAATTTTCTCCTACTAATTATGCATTGTGCATTCTTAATTATGAATTAATTTATATTCATTATACGCGAGGATAAAGGGGCCGACACCCTTGGCATCATCCTTGACGACCGGCTCACTCAGATAATAAGCGACGCTTCCGTCACGGCGCTTGTTCTTTTCGGGACCGAGACCTGCCACCAGACAAATTCCATCCAGGCTCAGAACGCCGCCATCAGTTTTAAGATATTTAGCACAGATTCCTTCAAAAGCTTTTATTCCGGCAGCCTTGTATTTTTCGGCGTTCGGGCTATCGCTGAGAATACCCGTACGAAGGCCTTTTAAAAGAGAATATGAGAAGATTGCAGTTCCTGAAGTCTCCAGGTAATTGCCCTCAACCTCAGGAAGAGCCGGCAGCTGATACCACATGCCGCTTTTGTCCTGAATTTTGAGCATTGAGTCCTGCAAGTCGATGAACATCTTCCTTAAATGATTCCAGCTGTCACTGCCCTTGTCTGGAGCATGATTCAAGCTGTCGAGCATGGCCATTGAAAACCAGCCCAAGGCACGAAGCCAGTAATTTTTGCACAAGCCTGTGTCTTTGTCGCACCAGAAAGAAGCCTTAGAGCTGTCAAAACAGTGGTAATAGAGCCCATCTGCTGGATTTTTCATTAAGCGCTCAACATTGAAAAACTGATTGTAAATGTCTTCTTTGTTTTTTCCGCCGTTGAAAGTAGCATCGTACTCCATGTAAAAAGGCAAGCCCATGTAAAGGCCGTCAAGCCAGACCTGATGGGGATATATTTCCTTGTGCCAGAAGTTGCCTTCTTTTGTTCTTGGCTGATTTTTTACCTGTTCATAGATTTTTTCCAGGGCAAGGCGGTATTTTTCTTTTTTTGTAAGTGAATAAAGGGGGAAAAGATTCTTTCCGCCGTTGATTGAATCAATGTTCCACTCGTCTTTTTTGAAGCCGTCAATGGTACCGTCTTCGTGGATTCTGTAGTCTTCGTAATAATCGGCAAATTTAAGGAATTTCTCGTCTTTGCTGGTGTCGTAAAGCTCCAGAAGAGCCATAATCATGCAACCGTCGATGTAATCCCAGCCTGATTTAACCCCAGCACGAGCCTTTTCGATATTCCATACAGGAATTTCTGCGGTTGATTTGGTCATCAAATCATCAATGTACTGGTCAATAACTTTTGTGTCCACGGTAAATCTCCTAACGCTTTTTTTCTCAGAGTCAGCCCTGTGACAACCAAGAATCCCACCCAAAAGCAAAACTAAATAATAAAACTTTCCGATTTTCAATACTTTTATTTTACAAAAAATTCAATAATAAGTGAAGTGAGATTTTGAATTTAGATTTGAAAAATTGGGCGCTCCCCTTCGGGTCGGGCTTTCCGCCCTTCCGCTGTTCGCTCCATACCGCCGCAGCCTTCGCCTGCTCTGGTACTGCTTCGCAGGGGCTACAATCCTTAGCGCAGAAACATGTATGAAAAATCCACTTTTCACATATCACTTTTTTCTATAAAATAGACCTCATGGCAGACACAAAATCACAATTCAAATCAATTATCGCAGACGCAGTTAACGAAATCATAAAAGAAAAGAATCTTGAGGCAGAGGCCGTTTCGGCAGAAAAAATCGTCGTTCAGCCTTCTCCAAACCCGGAAATGGGCGATATCGGCTCCCCGATGTTCATGTTCGCAAAAGCCCTCCGAATCGCCCCTCCTCAGATTTCTCAGGAAGTTGCAAAAATCATCAACGAAAGCGGCAAGGCTTCTGAAATCGGCCAAGTTCTGGCAGTCGGTCCTTATGTAAACCTCAAAATGGACAAGGCCGGCGCTGTAAAATCAATCCTCACAAAAATTGAAACAGAGGGCGAGAACTTCGGAACTCTTGGCAATGACGGAAAGCCCCACCTTGAAGGCAGCCGCATCATGATTGAGTTCTCTTCCCCGAACACAAACAAGCCCCTTCACCTGGGCCACATGAGAAACGACGCTTTGGGCGAGTCGGTTTCCCGAATCCTCAAAAAAGCAGGAGCTGAAGTCTGCAAAGTTGACCTTATCAACAACCGGGGAATCCACATCTGTAAGTCAATGCTGGCATACAAGCTCTTCCACGAGGCAAAGGGCGACACACCGGAAAAGCTTGGCATGAAGGGCGACCATTTTGTCGGCCAGTGCTATGTTGAGTTCGACCGCTACCTCAAAGGCGAAAAGGACAAGCCGGAGACAGCTCACCCCGAAGCACAGGAAATGGCCGAAGAAATGCTTCGAAAATGGGAAGCAGGTGACGAAGAAACCCGAAAGCTCTGGCAGACCATGAACGACTGGACTTTCAACGGCG
>DGTW01000019.1 GCA_002393835.1 Treponema sp. UBA4326 | reverse complement strand
GTTACAGCAGGGAACCTGTCTTTGACGCACCCTTCGTCATTTCTTGTGCCGATTACTTTGCCATGGATATGGAAATTTCCCTTGGCTCATCAAAAGGCGCTTCTCTCAAAAACGACAATTACTCAAATATTCCTTATCAGACTAAGAATATGGACGTCAATTTTCCATATTCCGCCTATTTCAACACGGGCTACAAATTCTCTGAGAAAACAGGAGTTGCCTTTCAGATTCAGCAGGGAAGCCAGAGCATAGGCCGCACTCTTGGCGGCTCAATAATCTGGTCAGACCATCTTACAGGCACAACCCAGGCGAAACTCAGCGCATATTCACCGAATGTCAAATACACTGCAACGATAAGCGAATTTAACGTGGATAAATACATGTACATGCACAATGTTGAGGCCCGCCTTTTCAAGAAATTCACCCTTGGCGTTCAGGAAGGCATTCTCGTCTATGCTCCTATGGAACTCCGCTTTATGAATCCATGGACCATTTTCCATGGATTTGCCCCCTGGCGTGACTATGGAGACGAAAGCGGTGACCGTTCCAGCGATGATCCTGAGTCACATACATGCGCCTATCTTGGCATAAAAGCCGAATTTACCCCGGTCAAGTATCTCCGTCTTTACGGCCTTTTTGCCATGACCCAGTACGCTACTCCATACGAAAAGTCAAACTGGCCAGACAGCCTTCAGCCTGATGGTCTCGGCGGTCAGTGGGGGGCAGAGTCCTATATTCCTTTCCGGGAAGGCTACCTTCATTTTGGCCTTGAGGCTTCATATACTCAGCCATATTTGTACATAAAGGAAAGCCCCAACTGGTCTCTTGTGCGCACTTACAGCGAGAATATGGGAGATCATGCGATTTTCTATGAATGGATTGGCTCACCCAATGGTCCAGACACAATCTCAGCTCAGCTCACAGGCGGATATGAAAAGCCCGGACGCTATTCTATCGAAGGAAATTATCTTTTTATGGCCAGAGGCGAAATGTCAGGAAGCAAGGTTTTCAGCAACATCGCTTGGGGAGGACAAGCGACAGAGCAGGGAACAACCACAGCCGGCTGGTGCTATCCTGAGACTGTAAGCCAGAGAAATTACTCGACACCTCACGGAACTCCTGAATATGTTAATCGCATTTCTCTCCGGGGAACATGGTACGCTAAGGAATACCTTAAATTTATCCTGCAGCCGGCCTATGTGGCTATTTTCAACCATAACAACCAGTCCGGGGAAAAAGCCTTCGGATTTGAGATTGCGGCCGCAGTCAGCATCAACCTCATAAAATTCTAATCAAAAATAAGGAATCTTCTTTATGAAAAAGCTTTTTTGGCTCTTTTGCCTTTCATTTGTCTTTAACTTTGCCTTTTCTCAGGCCAGCCTTGATGTAAACGATGATTTTTACCGTCAGGCTCAGGTCTGGGAGCTTCAGGGCTTGACTTCAAATCTTCCCCAGCTCAGGCCTTATCCGCTGAATGTCGTAGAGAAAATTCTGAATGATGTGATTGACAATGGCTCAGAAAGTCAGGCTTTCCTCGCAAAGGAAGAATACGAGCGCATTTTTTCCAAGCCCTGGAAACTTTATCTGGACCCGGGCCTTTCATTCAAACTTTCCCATGAGGAGCATGACAACTACTCTGAGAATTCAAGCGTAAAGGATTTGCACGCAAGTTTTGGAATCGGGGGCGACCTTGCCCTTCATAAACTGGTTTCTGTAGGCTATAAGCTGGGCTTTTACGGTCAGAAAAATGCTTTCTCAGAATATTCTCCGCTTTACACAAGGATTATGAATGATTGCGTCCATGACCCCGTTGATGTAGGGCCTTTCACGGTTTACCAGAACTGGAACCTTCTTGTGAGTGTCGGAAACGAATCGATTTACGGTAGGGCAGGTCTCAGCCGCCTGGGTTACGGTCCCTTCCTTTCTGACGGACTTGCCATAAATGACTCTGGCTATCATTCGGCTAACATCACTTTCAATGCAAGCCGAAAAAGCTGGAGCTATGCTTCGGCTTATGCGACGATTGGAGCCACACGCAACATGGGGCAGGAAGTTGACTCAAACTGGCTCTCAAAGGGAAAGTACCTTTCCTTCCATGCGATAAAATGGCATTATTTTGATAAATTCCATGTCTCATACTACGAAAATGTCATTTTTGGTCCACAGAATAACCTGGCTTATTTTACGCCGGCTCCCTATATGGCCATTCAGAACATAAACGGGGCAGGGGACAACCTTCAGATGGGACTTTTGTTTGAGGTAAAGCCAATTAAAGGTCTTGAATGGGCGACGGATTTTTTTGCTGATGACATTGAGCTGAACGAAGTCTTTAAATTCAATTTTGACACGAAACTGCGCTTTGGTTTCCAGACTGGCCTTATTTATGCCCCCGAGGAATCTTTGTGCACCCGTCTTTCATTCAATTACACTGCCATCATGCCCTATGTCTATGCTCACTGGGAATATGACAGTGACGAAATCGCTTCTTTTACGGGGCGGACATGGAACAGGCAGAATTACACCAATGCGGGAATCAACATAGGCTCAGCCCTTGACCCGAATTCCGACAAAATTTCTCTGAGCGCTACATTAAAGCCAAAAAAGAATCTGACTTTGAATCTCTTCGGCAACTTCATTCGCCACGCAAACTCTGCTGAAGATTTCTCTGATGACGAGGCCGCTGAATACATGCTGGCAAAAAGCGGAACCTATGCCACAAACGGAACCCTCTACATGAACCAGATGTTTTCAAATCCAAACGGAAGCGGCGGAACTCATGTCGACTCGGCCTGGAACAAGCTGGGCTTTATGACAAGCGACCACAAAATGTATGTCGCCCAGCTGGGCTTTAATGCTGAATATACTTTTGCCCACACAAAATACGGAAAATTCTCCCTTTGTGCAGGCTACACCTTTGAGTATGTCAGGAACAAGGGCGTGAACACGAACATTTACAAGGGCGGGCTTGAGTACACCGCAAACGATGACGGCACTTACACCGCAGACGGAATCCCATGTTCATCTTGGGAAGAGTTGAAAAAGTCTGACTATGTGCAGAATGCAGTGAAGGCTGCCCGGGAAACATGGGTAAGCCAGCTTTATGACAGCATAAATCACTATATCACGCTTTCGATGAAATATAGTTATTAAATAAGACGCGGATAAACGCAGATGAACGCAGATTTATATAAACCTTATCCGCGTGTATCTGCGTGCATCTGCGTCTAAAACATATAATCTGTGCAAATCTGTGGATAAAATATAAATAAGGAAAAACTATGGAATACACTAAATTTTATATCGGAAAAATCGGCGAGCTTATTTTGAAGGGCTCCAACATCAAAATTTTTGAGAAGCAGCTGGTACGAAACACAAAGGCCTATCTTAAAGATGTGAACGCTTCCGTCCGCCTGACTGCAGGCCGTCTTTACATCGAGTGCGATGAGGCGGCTCAGGAGAGGGTAGAGTTTGCCCTGAATCATCTGATTGGAATCACGGGCTGGGCCCAGGCCGTGGTCGTCGAGAAGAACATAGAGGCAATCAAACAGGAAGTTTTGAACGAGGCAATCAAGGCCCGTGAAAATGGGGCAAAAACCTTCAAACTCGATGCCCGCCGCAGTGACAAGTCTTTCCCCCTCGATCATTACGGAATCTGCTGCGAGGCGGCCGAGCTTGCATACGGCCAGAAAATCCTTGATGTCGATGTAAAGAATCCTGATGTCGTAATTATGATTGAAGTGCGGGACAAGTGCTTTGTCTACTCAAACCGTACCAAGGGACGGCGAGGTCTGCCTGTGGGCGTGAGCGGGAAGGGGCTTTTGCTTCTTTCTGGCGGCTTGGATTCCCCGGTAGCGGGCTACCGTATGCTCCGCCGTGGTATGACAATTGACGCAGTTTACTTCCATGCCTATCCTTACACGAGCGATGAGGCCAGGGAAAAGGTCGAGCATCTGGCTGAAATTCTTTCTCACTATGGTCTTAGGGTTCACATCAACACGATTCCCTTTACCGAAGTCCAGATGCAGATTAAGAAAAAATCGCCGGAAAACTACACGACCCTCATGCTCCGTCTCTGCATGATGAAGGCTGCCAACATGCTGGCCCAGAGGATTGGGGCAAGCTGTCTTATCACGGGGGAAAGCCTGGGGCAGGTTGCAAGCCAGACAATCGAAAACATGAGCTGCACTGAAAGCATGGCTGAATATCCTCTTTTGCGTCCCCTCGTCGGCACAGACAAGGAAGAAATCGTTGAGATTGCCAAGGAAATCGGCACCTACGAGACTTCAATCCTGCCTTATGAGGACTGCTGCGTGCTCTTTAGCCCCCGTCATCCTGTCTTGCGCTCAAGTGTAGAGGAAGCACAGCGAATTTACAAAGAGCTTGAAGTCGATGAACTTGTTAAGGAAGCCTTTGAGAAAAGAGAGATTAAGCTTTACGAAGTCTAGGATTCAGCGCTAGGGGCTGTAGCCCCGAAGTAGCCGCAGGTTATGAGCGTGAGCGAAGGGCGAAAGACCCGACCCGCCGCAGGCGGGGAGCGCCCAGTTTTCCGTTTTTAACTTTCAACTTTCCATTTTCAACTTTCAACTTTCAACTTTCTTATCTTGACAAAAAGACAAATAATGTCATAATGAAATTATCTTAAAAATACA
>DGTW01000050.1 GCA_002393835.1 Treponema sp. UBA4326 | reverse complement strand
TTTGACTCCATGTCAAGCTGCTGCAGGTGAGCAGGGAAGCGGGAAAGTGCCTGAGAATAGGGAAGGACGGCTGTTGCAGGATAGCCCTGAACATTGCGCTCGTAAACGCCGATGAGGGCATCGAGGAGGGCAGGGTTTTTGAGAAGGTCTTCGTTTGTAGCCAGCTTGTCTTCTTCGGCCGCTCCTTTGAGGAAATCGTCAAAGACTTTTGCGCCGAATGCAAGTGAAAGAACTGCCCCGCCGACGCCAGAAGTGCTTGAATAGCGGCCTCCGATGTAGTCGTCCATGTAGAAGGCTTCGAGGTAGTCCGGGTTGTGGGCAAGAGGTGAAGTTTCTGAAGTGACGGCAATCATGTGTTTTGACGGGTTGAGACCTGCCTTTTTGAGGGCATCCTTTACGAAAGACTCGTTTGTGAGCGTTTCGAGGGTCGTTCCTGATTTTGAGACCAGAATGAAGATTGCGTGAGCCAGGTCTGTTGATTTGAGCACAGCCGCAGCGTCATCTGGGTCAACATTGGAGATGAATTTTGCCTCCATTTTGAATGTGCCCGTTGCCTTTGCCCAGTTTTCAAGGGCAAGGTACATGGCGCGTGGTCCCAAGTCAGAGCCGCCGATTCCAATCTGGACTACGGTCGTGAATTTTTCGCCTTTTGCGTTGGCGATTGCGCCTGAATGAACTTTTTCGGCGAAGTCAGCGATTCTTTTCTGCTCTTTGAGGTAGAAGTCCCTCTTGTTTACGCCGTCTGCATTTACATCCTTTCCAAGCTGAGAGCGGCAAAGGTGATGGAGCACCATGCGTTTTTCTCCGGTGTTGATGACGGCTCCGTTGTAAGTCTCTGCGAATTTTTGAGTGAGCTGGGCTTCGTCGGCCAGTTCTTTAAGGACTGCGATAACTTTGTCGTCCACTTCTTTTGCAGCATAGTTATATGTCAGGCCGCCGCCCATTGCAACTGAGTAATTTTTTACCCTGCCAGCAGCCCCTGGTGAAGAAAGTTCTTTTTTGACGCTCACAGCTCCCTTAAGAGACTGGAGTTTTTTGTAAGAAGAAAGTTTGTCTAGATTTTCCCATGTGATAGCCATTATATGCCTCTTTTAAAATGATATAGAATAATTTTATCACAAGTAATGAGAAAAAGCGAAGGAATTTTACAGACTTTGGAAGAAAAAAAGAGGGGGAGAGAAAAAGAAACCTTTTGAATAAAGGTGTCTTTTGCTCTCGCAGGGTTTTAAAAACTAGTTCGTCGGGCAGTCGGGGTGGCTCAGGGAAGCCGAGGCTGAATCTTTTTTGAGTCCCAGCATTTCCCTCATTGTTCGCCAGCCAAGCTCAGCGCACTTTACACGGGCCGGCATGTGCTGAATCTGCCTGAGGGCACTTGCCTCGTCAAGCTCTTCTATTTGCTCGTCGGAAACGCTTCCCTGAATCATTCCCATGAAGATTTCGCAGAGGCGGAGAGCTTCGCTTTCTGGCTTTCCGATGATTAAGTCCAGCATCATGTCGCAGCTTGCCTGGCTGATTGCGCAGCCGCTTCCAGTGAAGGCTCCGTCAATGATTTTGCCGTCCTGGGTTTTGAGGTTGAGCGTGATGTTGTCGCCGCAACTAGGGTTTACGCCCTGCAAAGAAAGGTTTGAGCCTTCCAAGGCATTTTTGTGGGCGGGGTTGATATTGTGCTCGTTTAAGATTTCGCGATAGAGTTCTTTTGTATCCATGCCGCTATTTTAGCCTTTTTATCGTTTTCGGGGAATAGTCAGGGTAAATTCTGCCCATTTGCCGAATTCGCTGTCCGCAATGAGGCTGCCGCCGTGATCCTGGGCTATGGCTCGCGCGATTGGAAGACCAAGACCATAGCCGCCTGTTTTTCTAACACGAGAGTAGTCCGAGCGGTAGAAGCGGAGGAAGATTTTCTCCAGATCATCTTTTGGAATTCCAGTTCCCGTATTGAAAACCTTGTAGGTGATTTTCTTGTCGTCGGCTGTGGCACTTACCTTGATTTGAGCGCCTGACTCGGAGTTTTTAAGGGCGTTGTCAACAAGGATAATGAAAACCTGCTTCAGTGATTTTTCATCGCCGTTACAGCTTATGCCTTTCTGCACATTGAGCTGGAGGGTTTTTCCAGCTTCAAAGGCAATGACTTCAAAAGGCAGGACTGAGTTTTCAACGGCATTGGTAAAATCAAAGTCACAGAAGGTAAGCTCGTTGCGTCCCGCATCATTTTTTGCAAGATAAAGGAGGTCTTTTACAAGCTCGCCCATCCTTTTGTTTTCTGTTTTGATGTATTCCAGCCATTTGTTTCCTTTGATTTCGCTTTCGAGAACGTCAATGTTGGCTCCGATTACTGCGATTGGGGTTTTAAGCTCGTGGCTGGCGTCGGCAATGAACTGCTTTTGTTTTAAGAAGGCTTCTTTTGCCGGACGAATCATGTATTTTGAGATTGGAATTGAAATTAAAATTGAGAAGACGATGCTCATAAGGTAGAGTATGGCTGAATAGATGTAGAGCTTGCTTAGGGTCTTTAACTCTGAGTTTCGGTTAAGCATACAGATAAGGCGGTTCGTGTTTTCCTGCTCGGCCACATAAAACATGAAGCCGCCGACTGAGCCGAATTTCTGATTTTCTTTGAGCACCAGATCGACAAAATTCTGAAGCTCCTTGCCGGTGTAATTGAGGGGAAAGTCCTGGATTACTTCAAGAATTTTGCCGCTGTTTGAAATGATTACTGAAAAATAATTCCTGAGGTTTGCTTTGTCCGAGTGCTCTGGACGGAAAAAGCTGGTTAGGCTCCTGAGAAAGTCGTCCGGATGCTCCCTGCTTGCCGAGCTCGTGGCATCGATGTCTTCGACCATTTCGCTTGGCGGAAAATTCTCAGGAAGCAGTTTGTCAAAGTGCTTTGGCGGTGGCCTGTGCCCTTTGTTCTGAGCAAGAAAAACAAGAAAGTCTCTCGCTTCGTTTGATTCTCTGCGGGTGATTGCAAAATTCAGAGAGAAAAGTATGCCCGCAAAGACAATCATTTCGATAAGTATCATTGAATAAACAAATTTGAACTGAAGCTGCTTTATGACTTTCATGTTGTTCCTGCCAGCTGGATTTATCTAGTCTCGTCTTCCAGAGAATAGCCAATTCCTCGTGCCGTTCGGATTCTGATTCCGACTTTGAGGTTTTCGATCTTCTTACGGATGAAGGAGATGTAAACCTCAACATTGTTGTACTCGGCGTTGCTTTCTCCGCCCCAGATTTTTTCAATGAGCTGCTCTTTTGTGATAATCTGATGGGGATTCTCAAAGAGAAGGTCAAGAATCTGATACTCTTTGAGGGAAAGCTTGATTGCCTCGCCTGTAGAAGACTGAAGCTCGCAGTTCTTTTTGTTGAGGGTAAGGTCGCCGAAAGTAACGGCATCTTCTTTTAACTCTCCCTTGCGGCGTGAAAGGGCACGGACGCGGGCAAGAAGTTCATCGCTGGAGAATGGTTTTGTGAGATAGTCATCTGCGCCTGCATCGAGACCCGTGATTTTGTCTGAGACATCGTCTTTGGCTGTAAGAAAAATAACAGGAACGTTGTTGTGATTTTCCCGCAAAGTTTTTAGAATTGTAATGCCGTCAATTCCGGGAAGCATGATGTCAAGGACGAGGACATCGTAGATTCCTGACTCGGCGTATTTTAAGCCTTCTTTTCCGTCAAGAACCGCATCAATGCTGATTCTGTTCTTTTTGAAAATTTCGACAAGAGCCTGAGAGAGGCCTTCTTCATCTTCAACCAATAATACTCGCATGTTTTCCTCCAGAGAAAAAAATTAAAAAATACCTCTTCAACTTTTTGTATAACATTAGGATAAACCCACTTGCCTTAGAAACTCTTAAAATATCATAAAAATAAACTGAAATTTCAAAATTTTGTATAATGCAAGCATTATGGCAAAGATT
>DGTW01000243.1 GCA_002393835.1 Treponema sp. UBA4326 | reverse complement strand
AATGCGGAATTAGGAATGCGGAATTACGCACGGGACATTGCTTCGCTTGTCCCGAAGCTTGGAGTTTTAATTGGAAGAAAATGTTATTGTTGTGAAAAGCAAGTCGTTTGCACTTCGTATTATTAAGATGTACAAATACTTGCGGAATGAACATAAAGAATTTGTTCTTTCAAAACAAGTTTTGCGAAGCGGAACTAGTATTGGTGCAAATGTGTGGGAAAGCATAAGAGGTCAATCTAAGCCAGATTTTTATGCGAAATTGAACATATCTCTAAAAGAAGCGACCAAAGTCCCATAACTAATTCCACATTCCGAATTCCGAATTAAAATTATGACCATTCAGGAAGCAAAAATTCACGGAAAAAGAGAACTTGTCTCATCTCCAAGCCCTGAACTTGATACGGCTGTTCTTCTGCAGCATATCACAGGCTTTGATAAAACGCATTTGCTCTTGAACCGTGACTTTGCCTTGACGGCTGAACAGGAAGCAGAATTCCTGGCGGCGATTGAAAGGCGTAAGACAGGCTTTCCCATTGCCTACATCACAGGCCACAAGGAATTTTTCGGGCTGGATTTTTATGTCACGCCCGATGTTCTCATTCCCAAGCCGGACACGGAACTTTTGGTGGAGCTTGCACTGGATGTCCTGGAAGACAAATTCCGTGCAAAGCCTGAAGCAATCCCCACAGTATGCGACATGTGCACAGGAAGCGGCTGCGTAGGAATTTCGATAGCAAAGACACTTTCAGACAAGGCAAGTGAGAAAAAAGAAACCACAGATTACACAGATTACACAGATTACACAGATTACACAGATGGCACAGCTGGCTGTAAATGCGATGTTTCAGAAGATTTCCGCAGTTTAAGTTTGACTTTGGTTGATATAAGCGAAAAAGCGCTTGAAGTGGCTCGAACGAATGCAGAGCGATTGCTGGGGCAGGACGAGCGAAGCAATGTCCCGAGTCAAACTGCTCCCTGCTCCCTGCTCCCTGCTCACTCCTCGCTCCTCACTCCTCACTCCTCACTCCTCACTCCTCACTTATCGTTTGTTCAGTCCAATCTTTTCGAGAATGTTTTGCCGACTTTCGACTTAATCGTTACAAATCCGCCTTATGTGCCTCATTCTGAGTCGGTGGAGCTTTTGAAGGATGGCCGTAGCGAGCCTCTTTTAGCCCTTGACGGCGATGTGAATGAAGCAGGGAAGTCCAGCGGAAGTTGCGACGGTCTTGCCTTAATCCGCCGCCTTGTGCCCCAGTGCTACCAGCATTTGAACCGGAACGGAGTTCTGATTATGGAAACCGGCGAGTACAACGCTGAGGCGACAGCGGAACTTTTTAAGCAGGCAGGCTTCCGCAACATTCACATAGAATACGACATGAACGAGATGATGCGGAATGTCGTGGGAGTAAAGTAGGTTTTACAATTTTTTTTGACAACTCGCAAAAGCAGATTTACAATAAAGCCATATAAAAAAGATAAAGCCGCGTGAGAAACAAATTCCACAAAATTATTTCCCATCCAGACTTTAGGAGGTTTTATGGTAACATTCTTCGTTGCATTGGCCATCCTTATCGGTGGCTATTTCGTCTATGGTGCGCTCGTTGAAAAAATCTTCAAGCCTACCGAAAATCCAACGCCTGCAATCGCAAATCCTGATGGCGTTGACTATGTTCCTATTCCTGCAGCAAAAGCCTTCTTGATTCAGCTTTTGAACATCGCTGGTCTCGGCCCGATTTTTGGTGCTATTTCCGGCGCAATGTGGGGTCCAAGTGTTTACATCTGGATTGTTCTTGGAACTCTTCTTGCTGGTGCAGTCCACGATTTCACGGCAGGTATGCTTTCAGAGCGAAATGACGGTGCTTCAATCTCCGAAGTCACTGGTAAATATTTAGGCCCTGTAATGCACAATGTAATGCGTGTCTTCTCGGTCATCCTTCTTGTTTTGGTCGGCGTCGTCTTCATGGTCGGTCCTGCTGGCCTTCTTGCTAAGCTCACTTCTGCTTCGGCTCCGTGGCTCAACATCAAAGTTTGGACTATCATCATTCTTTGTTACTACTTCCTTGCAACACTTCTTCCAATCGATAAAATCATCGGTCGTGTATACCCAGTTTTCGGTGTTCTTCTTATTCTGATGGCATTCGGCATCATCATTGGAACAATGGCTCACTCTGGCGAGCGCCCAATGATGGAGCTCACCCTCAAAAATCTTTATCCTGGAAATGTTGACGGCACTGGTGTTCGACCAATCTGGCCTCTCATGTTCATCACTGTAGCATGTGGAGCTATCTCAGGCTTCCATGCAACTCAGTCTCCAATCGTTTCTCGATGTATCAAGAGCGAAAAAGACGGTCGAAGAATCTTCTACGGTGCAATGGTCGCAGAAGGTATCATCGCTTTGATTTGGGCAAGTGCTGCTGTAGCATTCTTCTGGAACAAGGACGGAAGTGGCACAGGTCTTTCTGCCCTCAAAGCAATCGGTGGTGGAAACTCAAGTTCAGTTTACGAAATGTGTGTCGCATTGCTCGGCAAAGTCGGCGGTCCAATCGCATTGCTCGGCGTAATCGTCTGCCCAATCACATCTGGTGATACAGCATTCCGAAGCGCTCGAATGACAATTTTCGACTGGTTCAAGCTCGACGAAAAGAAAATCAAAGTTCGACTCGGTGTGGCAATACCTTTGCTTCTTATCGGATACGCAATTTCTTTCATCAACTACAATGTCGTATGGCGATACTTCTCATGGTCTAACCAGACTTTGGCAATGATTGTCCTTTGGGCAGGTGCGGTCTATCTCGCAACAAACTACGAGAACAAGAACCGCTGTTGGATTGCAGCTTGTCCTGCTACATTCATGTCAGCAGTATCAATCACATATTTGATGTATGCTCCTGAGTGTATCAACCTCGGTGCAAAAGGCGCAGCCGGCCTCACAATTTCATACACAGTCGGTGTAATTGCAGCAGTTGCATTCCTCGCAATCTTCTTGTTCACGACTTACCGAAATCCAGCCGCAAGCCTTGAAAGGCAGAAAGCAACGGTAATCGGCCGAAAAGAGAAAGAATAGTCTGATTCAATAGCCTGAACAATAATGTCCGCCAAGTGTTAAGCGATTGAACACGAGGCGGACATTTTTTTTGTTTTTGAAACTGCCCCCATTTTCTGATATAATGCCTGATATGACACCGCTGGAAAAGTATTACAATAAATTCAAAGAAGACCACAGGCTCACCACCCGGCACGGAATTGTGGAATTTACGGTTTCGATGAAGTGCATCCATGATTTTGTGGAGAGCATTCGTTCTGGGCGAGAGAACAGCGGTATCAAGTTGCTCGACATCGGGGCAGGAACCGGGCGATATTCAGTGGCGCTTTCAAAAGAAGGCTTTGATGTTACGGCTGTGGAACTTGTCGCTCACAATCTGGAGATTTTACGGGGCAAGCACGAAAATGTGAAGAGCTGGCAGGGCGACGCCCGGGATTTGCATTTTTTGCCAGACGAAACTTTTGACATCACACTTCTTTTTGGCCCCATGTATCACCTTCACTCTGACGAAGACAGGCTCCTTGCGCTGAACGAAGCAAAACGGGTCACAAAAAAGGGCGGATTTATCCTTGTGGCATATCTGATGAATGAGTATGCAGTTTTAAGCTACTGTTTCCGCAAAGGAAAAATAAAAGAAGTGCTGGCAAAAGGCACTTTAACAGCCGACTTTCACACAATTACCAACATCAATGATGACCTGTACAGCTACACCAGAATTGAAGATATGGACCGCCTAAACGAAAAAGCTGGCTTAAAGCGGGTAAAGATTTTTGCCCCGGACGGAGCGGCCGATTACATGAGGCGTGAGCTGAACTCCCTGGACGAAGAAAGTTTCCAGCACTTTATTGAATATCAGATGGCGATTGCGGAACGCCAAGATTTGCTAGGTGCAAGCTCCCACACGGTCGATGTGCTGAAGAAAGACTAATAATTTCTAATACGGATAGAAGTTGCCCGCACGGACGCGCCATAATCAAGAAAACGAGGCTGTCTAATAAGTATGAAAAGCGGTGGTTGAGCTTGTCGAAACCACTGTATTTAGTGCTAATGGTCATTTCGACAAGCTCAATGACCATATTCACAGAACTTTTTAGACAGCTCCTAAATACTTTCTTTCACTACAAAATGTCGATCATTTCCCGGAAGAAGTGATTTTCGATTCTTGCCTCGTTCATAAATTCGCCGAAGGAGGCGTATTTTTTGCCCATAAAGCGTTCACCAAAGACAATCAAATCATTGCCCTTGTCGTCCCGGTCGTAAGTGAGATTGTAATTTTTGCCTTTGTAGGTAAATTCAAATTCTTTTTTTGTGTTGATAAGAAAAATCAAGTCATCTTTTGTCATAAAAGCTCCTGTAAAAACTCAGCGTTAGCGGTCTTGCATGGAGGCAACGAATGCTTCCTGTAAGCCCTGCGCTAGGGCGTGTAGCCCCGAAGTTGCGAAGCGACCAAAGGGCGCGTAGCAATGTAAACGAGCACAACAACGAAAGTGCTCGAGCGTGAGCGAAGGGCGAAAGGCCCGACCCGAAGGGGAGCGCCCAACTGCTAACTCCTAATTCCTCACTGCTAACTGCTAACCGCTAACTCCTAACTCCTAACTCCTCACTCCTAATCCCTAACTTTTCACTAATCCTTGAGGCGACCTTTTCCCCGTCCATTGCTGAGCTTCCGATTCCGCCTGAATAGCCTGAGCCTTCGCCAGCCGGATAAAGATTTTCGATTCCCTCACATTCGAGAGTCTCTTTGTTGCGGGTGATTCTCACTGGTGTGCTTGTTCGGGTTTCACTTGCAATCAAAATTGCTTCTTCGCTTATAAAGCCATGCATATTTTTGTCAAAATCCCTGAATGCCTGTTCGAGCCGGGAGCTGATTTCTTTGGGGAGCCATGAGTCCAGGCGGCTGGGCACGACTCCAGGCTTGTAGCTTGTCTGGGGCAGGCTCGTTGAGTCTTTGTTACTTAAAAAGTCAGTGAGTTTTTGAGCGGGCGCAAACTGTCCCTTTCCATGACGGAAAGTTTCTTCTTCGAGCCAAGTCCTCCAGTAAAGTCCTGCGAGGGCAGGGCAGCCGTCTTCCTTTGCTTTTTCGATGAATTCCTCAGGGATGTCTTCGGGACGGCGCTCAACTACTATTGCGGCATCGCTCCACTGGCTGTTTCGGCCTGAGCCTGACATTCCGTTGATAACGATTTGGTTTTCCGCTGTGGCACAGGGAACGATGTAGCCTCCCGGGCACATGCAGAAGCTGTAAAC
>DGTW01000040.1 GCA_002393835.1 Treponema sp. UBA4326 | reverse complement strand
CTGCTCATGGTCTGTCGCAGGAATCGGCTCTCTTTCATTCCAGACGGTTTCAGACGACGATGATATTTTTGCGAAAATCTTTGTGAACATTGCCGTTCTCCCCGATGTGACGGAGATTGACCTTGTTCCTTACGATGTGGTTACTGGCACAAACGCAGAAAACAGCTATTCTGGAAAAGCCTATTATGCGGCCGGCGACATCATCAGGAACATAAAAGACAACACGCTCTGGATGTGCGTACGGCCGGCGGGAGGACCGGCAAAAAAGGACAAAAGCTACTGGATGTGCCTTAATCCCGCCGGCAAGAACATCATCAAAAGCGAGACAAAGCGGGTTTCCGTCACCAATTCCGAAACAGGCAAAAAGGAAACACAAACATGGACATACGCAAAGAATCTCATGTCCTTAAAGACGGCAAAGGCCGCCATGTTTACGCTCAACTGCCTTGCAAACCCGAACACATACGAGCTGTTTGACAACTGCAAGAATATTTACGATGCGCTTTATGAAAGAAATGTCGACCTGCAAAAAATTTCCGCGGCTTACATAGATGGGGCTCTGCTGCAAGAGCAAATGAAGGGTTCTACGGCTTTCGCATTTGCCTATGGCTCGCCAAAAAACGACTCCAAGCGTCCAAACGCATCAGAGGTAAAGTATGTGCAGCCTTATGCCCTTTCAGGTGCCACTATATCAAAAGACGCAGGGTATACTTTACTTTTGTCCATTCGTACTGAGTATGAGCCAGGATTTTATCCTAGGCTTATCTCTTTTACCGATGCCTATGACATTGGCTATGCAAATTCAGCGGATACGGTAAGAGACGACGACCTTGTAGATGACCCCTATAACTTTGAGAATTTTCTTCACACATACAGTGAAGAAACTGACGTGGGTCTTCATTTTGTTAAAGACGAGAATTCTGTTTGGCTAGGAATTGACGGTTTAACATATCGTGCGGTTGTATCGCCTGAGCTGTGCCTTAAAGACAACAAAGGAAATAAAGACGAAGCAAAAAAGCCGAGTAAATCCTACGAAGATGTATTCCGTTCTTGTGAAGACCAGGACTATGCATTTGGTGAGGTTGCGGTTTTTGATTACTGGGATGCCGTAGAAAAAACCCACTTTTATGTGAATAAGGTTGAAGTTAATGGCATTGACAATTAAGCATATACACGAGGAGATTTTTATGAAACGAACAAAATTATTTGCTGCAGGTGCGGCACTCGTGCTCATCGTGGGCTTGGCTCTTCTCTCATGCTCGAACGACAGCGATGAGAAAAAAGAAGAGACAATCGCCGACACGCAGGACAATGCGGTTGCGGCAGAAGACATTGCGTTCAATCTTCTGCGCGAGCTGTGCGACCTTAAAAACGACAACGGCGATGAGGAACTTCCGTCTGACTGGAAAACAAAGACTTTCACGGCAGACATAGGAACCTCATTCCCCACAGATGTGGAGAGCGACAGCACGGTGCGCTATGTTGCGTGCGAAAACGCAGACGATGCCGCAGAATACTTCCACGAACTTATCGGAAGCGAAAGCGACTCCTGGAGCGATGCAGATGCGGGAGAGTTCACCTTTGAGAAAGCGGGTAATGCAAACAGCGACGAAGATTTGTTTGCCACGCTCACGGTAAAAAGCAATCGCGTTTCCGGGCTTTCGCTCTTAAAATTCTACTCTGAGGATGGCATCAAAGATTCTGTCGGAACTAACGCCGTAAATCCCACCTACTACCACGCCGGCGACATCGTCACGCGCGATTCGGACGAAACTACATGGATATGCGTAAAACCTGCGGGCGGACCTTCAAACGACAGTAGCAGCTACTGGATGTGCCTTGACCCCTTCGCCAAGAGCGGCAAGAACGCGGGAAAGTGCATCATCAAAGAGGACAAAAAGAAAGTCTGGCTTTCTTACGCAAACCTTATTCAGAAAAACTGGGTGTACGCAAAGAATCTCATGTCGCTTGACACGGCAAAGGCTGCGTACCACACATTCAACGCGCTCTTAAACGGAAACGGCACGAACGCTCAAACCGTGTACTCTGCCATTACTAATCTGGGTTACGATATCGCGAATCTCTCAAACAACGGCGAGAATTTCTGCTTTGCGTTCGGAAGTCCCAAAAACGACAAAAACCGTGTATCACGCGGAAACAGCGGCATAAATTCACAGACGACCTATGTGCAGCCTTTCTTTATCGGGAAAGTGGGAGCGGCTGATTCTATCCAAGCGACTTCGGACGGCTACAGCTCCGTTCAGGGGGCAGCAACGATGCTTGCCGTAACCGATTCTTACGACCGCAACTATCTTGATTCTTTTTACACGGATTTCCTTTGCTATATCCTGAAAATGTCGACGAATGTGGATGACGGCTACACCTATCTTGATTACATTCACAGCGTAACGGAAACGGACGGAACGAAAACGCTCGAATTCACCGGAACATACACATGGATGAGCAATAAAAAAATTGAAAATCCAAAATACGCTTTGTTCAAATCATATCCGTACCATATCATATACAGTCCTGAAATCGTAATTAAGGACACAGGAAGCAAAGTCAATGGATATACCGAAGTCTACATATCCGGCGACAATGCTTTTGATTACTGGGGGGCGCTCTAACGCAAAAATAAGCCTATGCAAATAAAAAAACAATTTCGATTTTCTTTTTTTTCTCTTATGCTTCTGCTGCTTGGTGCACTGCTCTCCTGCTCGAATGACAGTGACAGCGGCGGCGGAGAATGTGAGGCCGAAAAAATCTCGGAAAAGCTCGTCATTGTCTTTCATTTGCCCGAAGGCTTGGGCGACAATTCCTACAACGATAATCTGACATACGGAGTGCACAAGGCAGCCTTTGAAAACAACCTGCTTGTGTACGACATAAGCCCTGAAAACTGGGAAGATGCACTGGAGCGGATTCCCAAAGTTTTTTCATCATATCAGAAGCTTATCGGCTCGGACGAAAACGCTGATATTCCCGTCCTCTTTATTTTCGCAAGCGAAGGTTATTTCAATATTCTCGTTGACAATGAAGATATAGCAAAACTGATGGAAAATTCGGCGAATCTTTTCTCTTATGTGCTTTTTGAAGCAAATTATCCTGATTTGCCGTCCTATCTGAGCACGGTGTATATACCGACTTACGGTGCCTCCTACCTTGCAGGAAAGGCTGCCAAATCGCTTCTTTCAAAAAAAGAAAATTCCCGCGTCATTTCCCTGCTTGCCAATGATTATGTAAATTATATCCTTGACTCACTTCAAGGCTTTATGCTCGGCTACGGCGTAACTTATGAGAATTATTTTATCCACAATTATTTTACGGTAACAGAAGAAGAAG
>DGTW01000366.1 GCA_002393835.1 Treponema sp. UBA4326 | reverse complement strand
AAAAAGAAAAGATGCAGATTGGTGTCACTGTCCTTCCGGACTTCAACAAGGACACGACCGACCGAAACCGCACTTCACCATTTGCATTCACCGGCAACAAATTCGAGTTCCGAATGCTGGGGTCAAGCGAGTCAATCTCATGTGCAAATGTTTTCCTGAACACTGCCGTGGCCGAGGAATTAAGCCAGTTTGCCGACCAGCTTGAACATTCGGCTAATTTCAAGAGCGACCTCCACGACCTGATTCTCAAGACAATCAAGGAGCACAAGAGAATCATCTTCAACGGAAACGGCTACGATGACTCATGGGTTGCAGAAGCGGAAAAGCGGGGACTTTTGAACCTGAAGTCAACCCCGGAAGCATTGCAGCACACCCTGGACGAAAAGAACATTGCTCTTTTTGAAAAACACGGAGTTTACTCAAAGGTTGAGCTTACGAGCCGAAATGAAATTCACTATGACAACTACTCAAAAATCATCAATATTGAAGCTCTCACCATGCTTGATATGGCGAAAAAGCTCTATCTTCCGGCCGGGGCAAAATACGCCAAATTCCTTGCCGACTCAGTTACGGTCAAAAAGACATTGGGGGCGGACGACACATACGAATCTGAGACCCTGAAAAAAGTCAGCGGCCTGACAGCGAAAATTTTCAAGGGCGTTCAGTCTTTGGAAAGTGCCGTTGAAGGGGGAGCAAAAGTTTCTGACGCTGAGGAAAATGCCCTTTACTATAGAAAGGAAGTCTTTTCTGCCATGGGAACTTTGCGCGAGGCTGTGGACGAGCTTGAAGGCTGCCTCCCGTCTGAGGAATGGCCTGTTCCAAGCTACGGAGAATTGCTTTACAGCGTAAAGTAAGCCTAAGAAAGCCGTTGAGCTAGCCTTTTCCCTGCTCGACGGCTTTTATTTCCTTTTCTGAGGCAGTTTTGAGCGAGTAGGTGTCAAAGACCGGCTCATCTGGCAGTTTTAGCTCTATGGAATTAATCTTGTTGAGGAAGCCTTTTCCTTTCTTTAGGACTATTTCAAAGACATGGCCTCCATATTTTTTGTCTTCTGACAGAAAATGCAAGTGCCAGCCCGGGGCATTGATTCCGTCCATGTAGTCTGGGAAATAGACACAGACCAAGGTTCCTTTTATGTCGTGGAACTGAAAGGACTTCTGTGTTTTTCCGAGAATGTCTTTTAGGGTCACATGCATGGACTTATAGGGGGACTCAGAGCGGGCATCAATCAGCTGGAAATCGCCGTCGATTCGTACCATGTGCATACTGTTAAGCCCGAAGCCCTCTTCGATGAGAAGATTCAGTTGGTTTTTTAAGTCGTCAATGTTTTTGAAAGCACCCAGCTCGAAGCTTCTGCCTTCGTTCATGTTGCATACAGCGGAGAAAGGAACGCCCTTGTCTTCCTCTGCGGGGACAACGCTGCCATTTTCAGTGGCCCGGTAGCACTTTCCGTCCAATGCTATCATCTCGCCGTCAACATCCTCAAAAGTCCCAAGCCCGGTGTTTCCGTGAGAAAGCAGCTCGGCGACCGATATTACAGGTCGGGAGTATCCGAGCATAAGGGCCTGAAGAGTCGAGACCTGAAACATTTTTACGCTTTCCATAGTCTTCTCCTTAAAAACTCTGCGTTAGGCAGTCTTGCATGGAGGCAAGGGCTGTCTCCTTTTTTGTGCCATTTTTGGCATAAACTTAGGCCTTTATGGGGATTCAGCTGCCGCTGAAGCTTTAAAAAGCCTTCTTGACGATTATCTCGACCTTCTTGCCGTCAACACTTACAAGAACATCGTCGGCGATATTTGCGATGATTGATTTTTCAAGCTCATCCCAAGGCTCGCCTTTTTTTTCTTCTGCATTGTGACGGTAGTTTTCCAGTGACCAGTAAGTCATTTCAGAATTCTTTGTCGTTCCCAGGTACATATATGCGTCATTATAGATTTGAGGTGCATATTTCAAAACATCGTCGTAGTCGAGAAGCATGAATGTTGCCGCAAGCTTGATTTTCGACATGATTCCTTTTGCGGCGGCATTTTTGCCTGATTTTGAGACTTTTAAAAGCTCGTCCCGTTTTTTGCTAGTCATGCTTTCTTCGGGACTGAGGGCTGTGTGAAGCTCAATATTTTTACCGTTACAGTCAAGCCAGAATGTTCCTTTTGAAAAGTCCAGCAGTTCCGGGAGCATTCCGATAAGCTCTTCTGCTAATAAGCGGAGCCGGCTGGCCTGTTTTTTGTCAAGGTTTGCGTAGCTGGCGGCCTTTTCTGTCTCTGAAAGAACGGTTGAGAGTGAATCAGTATTTTTTGATATTTCAGAAAGATTGATGATGTCTGATTTCATGTTTTTCTCCTTAATTGCATAAAAAAATCAGTTACTTTTATCGTTTTCAAAAAAATTCCAGAGCCTGTCAAGGAAATCCGGGGCTTCGTCACAGGCGGCGTGTCCGTATTCCTGATAAATGAAGGCTTTTCCGCCGGTTTTTGACGCAATTTCTTCGCTTTGCTCTGCGCTGAAAACCTTGTCCTGGCCGGCACCGAAAGCGAGCACTGGTGCCTTTATTTTGGGAAGCTCTGACCTTATGTCGAATTTTAGCATTGCCCTTACGAAAATTACGAAGCGGCGGTAGTCAGCGTCTGTCATGCCGCCGAAGGCAACGATGATGTTTTCCTTGAATTTCTCGTAGTAGGAAGGGCTGTAAATTGAGCTTCCCAAGAGTTCCGCAAACTCAGGCTGTTTTTTTGAAAGGCCTGCTTTTTCCCATTCTTCAAAGACTTTCCGGCTCTTTTCGCTTATGTCTGGGGCTGTCGAGGAAAGAACGAGCTTTTTGACCAGGTCTCCCCGTTCAATGGCAATGGCCTGCGCAAGCATTCCGCCCATGGAATTTCCCATCATGTAAGCGTCTTTGATTTTAAGCTCGTCCATTGCTTTTATGGTGTCTCTGGCCATATCCTGAATTGTGTAGTCGTCGGCCGGATTTGTGACACGGTCCAGCATGTAGATTGTGTAAGAATCCAAAAACTTCGTGTACATCTGTGCGACCATTGGAGCAAGGGGCATGAGGCTTTTTGGGGCGAGACCAGGCAGAATTACGAGAGTCTTTTTTCCATGGCCGAATTTTGCGTAGAAAAGTTCTGTGTCAGATATTTTTACAGAGTCAACCAGTACATTGCTTTTGTTTGAATCTTCCATATTTCCCCTCTAAAAAAAATTGCACTATAATTATGCAGTCTCTTTGCTTGAAAAGTCAAGTTTTTTAAGATTCATTTTAAAAAAGTATATTGACAATTTTTTTTCAAAAAGATATAAATAAGTCATCTTATGACAACGAGGTCGCAGGAAGCTTTTTCTTGCGACCTTTTTTATTGGCAATGGCGCCGTGATTCCGATTCTGGTCTCACGGCGTTTTTTTATTTCGGCAATGATGCCGGGCATATGCGCAGTGTCTGGTATTGTTGCCGATTTTTTTAAATTTGGAGGTTTCGGACATCCTGTCCTGACAAGTTTTGCAAGCAAAACTTGCGGGTTGTTCGTTCCCTCACCCACATCCGTGTGGGCATTCATTTTGGAGGTATTAATATGACAGACGTTTGGAGCGTATGGTTCCTGATTGGAGCCGCGCTGGTCTTTTTCATGCAGTGCGGATTTGCGATGGTTGAGACTGGTTTTACGAGAGCCAAGAATGCGGGAAACATCATTATGAAAAACCTGATGGATTTCTG
>DGTW01000249.1 GCA_002393835.1 Treponema sp. UBA4326 | reverse complement strand
CCCAACCGTCGCCACCGAAAATCCATACAGATTTCTTTGCGAGGTAGTCTTTCTGCTCAAGGATTTCTTTTGCAGTTGCAGAACCGTCTTTTTCGAGAGCAGCGATGAGGTCAGCAGCTTTTGCTGAGTTCTCTTTTGTGCTATCTTTTGTAGCCATGAAAGCGTCGATGGCTTCTTTGAGGCTACCAGTTGCTTCCATTCCGTTCAACTTCTCGATGAGGTTGTCGCGGATATATTTCTGGCCTGAGTACATACCCAAACCATGCTCAGCGTTGTCCTCAAAGAGTGAGTTAGCCCAAGCCGGACCTTTCTTTGAGTCCTTGTTGATTGTGTAAGGAGCTGTAGCTGCAGGGCCGCCCCAGATTGAAGAACAGCCTGTAGCGTTTTCCGACATCCGTGTCGTGGACAAGAATTTTGCAAGCAAAATTCTTGCGGGATTTTCGGTCTTTCAAAGCAACGCGACATCCTTGTCGTGCTTACAATGTACATTTTTCTTGCTTCTTGCCGAAGAGCTGAGTATTCAAGCATGCGTAAGAAGTTTCTGCACAACCTGCGCATGAGCCAGAGAACTCAAGAAGCGGCTGGTTGAACTGGCTTCCTTTGACTGTTGAGTCTGCAAAGCCTGAGTCTTCTTTCTTTGATACATTTGCAACGAGATAGTTCCATGCCGGCTGCTCTGAAAGGCGGCTTTCCTGTGGAACCATTGTAAGAGCCTGTACCGGACAAACTGTCGTACACTCACCACAATCCATACAGTCCAGAGGGCTGACAGAAAGTGTGAACTTGTATTTTCCAGCCTTTGGCTTGAGGTCAACTGCTTTTTATTATAAACAGGGCGTTCCCCTCACTTCGTTCGGGTCAGGCTGCTACAGGTTCCGCTGTCGCTTCATTCTTCCATTCGCTACGCTCATTCCAAAACGGCTACGCCGCCTTCCGCATCCTTAACGCATAAATGTGGTAAATTTCTTTGCAATTTACTATTTCACAATCTCCCAATGACCTGATTTATCGGAGCCGATGCGCTTTATAATTCCCATTTCCTTTAATTTTGACATATTATCATTAACTCTCGTCCTATGAATTCCGATTTTTTCAGCAAGTTCGGTTTGTGTAACATAGGCATTTTCTGATAATGCGGCGATTATTTTCTTTTGTGTTGGTGAAAGATTTACAGTAGCGTTTACAGTAGCGTTTACTGTAGCATTTACTGTAGCGTTTTCAGGGGCATGCACTTTTACTTCTGAGACTCCACCGCCATTCAGTTCAAAAGGAGTTACATTGATTCTGTTGAACGGAATCGTTACAACGATAAAATTCCTTTCAATACGAATTGATTCTCGCCCATACGCACCGACAATCTTCGGTACACCACGACCAGAACGCTCGCTTAAACGGAGCTGCAAGAAAATTGAAGCAAGAACTTCGTTCACAGGAATGCTCACACCGCTATAAAAGCCTTCCAAATCCTGTTCAATGCCAAGCCCGCCGTGCGAGAGAATTTCGATTCTGTCGGTGAAAACGCTAATCATCGGGGCATTAAGTGCAAGCCACTTGTTGTGAACGAATGCATTCAGAAGTGCCTCGTGAAAAGCCTCGTAATCAAAAAGCGGAATATCCTTGCGCTCAGAAATCCGCCCGCGCTCGTCCGCCTGAATGATGTTAATTGCATCACCATAGTCAAGAATCTTATCCATCGCATACAGAATACAAGAGTTGCCGTATTCTTTTACAGAAAAGAGAGTATCCGCCTTAGTCTTTCCGCTGAAAACAGAAACACGGATTGGAATATCGTTTGAATCCGAAAGCAACAACGCCATAATGTTGTAGCGACCGTCAGCAGTCTGCAATTTCAGAGTCTTTTTGAAAGTTTCCTGTCTGAGCGCAATTCCCTTTGCACCGTAGTACAAAAATAGTTTCTCAAAAGTCAAATTCTGTGCATAGTCGGGGGCAGCAGTGTTTACGATTGTCGGAATTCCGTTTGAAAGCACATTCAGAAGCCTGATTTCCCATTCGGGAAACTTGGAAAGTTTTTCCTTGCTGGAGCCGATTCGGATAAAAGTCTGTTCCAAGAATTTTGTGGGAACTGATTTTGCCACTGGAATTGTCAGAAGAACAAGCCTTTTACCATCAATTTCAGTTTCATCGACTTCAAACGCAACGCTCGGCTTTAGATTTCGGGCAAGGTAATGTTTGTACGGCTCATTGTCAATGTCTTTGTCAAAATTGACCTTTGTTCCTGTGATTTCATGAGTCTTGTCGTTCACTCCCCAGATGATGTAGCCAAATTCGCGCCCGCTCAAAGCCGCACCATTGGAGATTGCGGAAATATACTCGCCGATTCCGTCTTTGGAAAACCAGTTTTCCTTAAAGTCGAGCCATTCGTATTCGTGTGGGAGAGAAATTAGGTTTGTGATGGTGTCGGATAGGTTTGACATGGAAAAATCCCCTTTATAGTAAAAAATCTTGCTAAAGTATCAAAAGTTAAACAATCTTTCATCATCTGTTTTCACAGTCATAAACTTTTCATGCACTTCCTCTAGTTTGTCAAAAGACAAAAAATCTCTCCGATTTTTTACAGTTGCATTTTTCAAATCAAAAAGATAGTCATCTATTTTTTTATTGACGAATCTAAAATTTGGAAATTGGCTGTCTATAAATTCTAAGTAATTTTTACTTACGCTGCCATTTGCATCATAACAAATTATATCGATTTTTTTTAGTCGGTTATTTTCAAGCAGTGCTGACTTCAAAAAATATCGAAAATATGAATCTGTAATAGGCAATGAATATCCAATTATTCGTATTTGTGTTGCATCTTGAAGTTTTAGGAATGCACCAGACCAAATTGATTTCATCTCTGGAGTTATAGATTTAGCCCATGTCGGAGGAATTATATCACCGTCAACACTTCCATGCAGTTTGTAAATATCGAGAATTCCATCTTCAATTTTTCCTGTAAAAAATTCAATGTGTTTTTTTATCTGTTCAATTATCATATCATAATTGAAGGTAATAATTGAGTAATGGTCTTTTGAAGATTGAAGTTCTCCTTGTATATAATAAGTTTCTTTCATATTAAAGAGCTTTGTATGCAATAAGGAAGCTACAAAATAACCGTATCGATTTATTACATCATTTTTGCTGCTGAATGGTTTTTCATCTAATGAGCCTAAATCTCTATCTTTATAAAGTCTAAAGTCATCTTTATCAAAATTATAATACTTAATGACATCTTTGATGTATGTTTTGAAATTATCTCGAGTTTTTGTTTCTCCACCAACTGCAACATTCATTTCCAAGACAGAAAGGATTTCTTCAATATTGAAAAGATTTGACGTGAAATAATTCTTTATCTTCGCCATTTTGTCAAATTCTTTAAAAAGATCTTCAAAATATTTATATTTCTCAGGATTCTCAAAATAAATATCTTTTGATTTTGTCAAAAAATTACTCATAACTGGCAAACCAGCATAAGCAGAGAATCCAGCTCCTAAGATATAAACGATATTTTCATCACAAACTGCTTGTTTTACTGCAATATTTTTATCTTCCTGTGAAATAATCATGCAAACGCTCCTACCTCTTTTCATTTACTTTCCAAAAGTAATTTACAGAATCTAAATCATAGGATTTTCTTTCTTCTATACAAGGGGCGTTATTGACTAGGCAGTTTCGCTTGACTTCGCAAGATTTATCATATCTTTTCGAGCTCCTACTGAATCGCAAGATGACTCAAGCATTTTTATGACTTCATCTTTTTTTCCTTCTTTCAGCATCAAAAGAACTTATTTTAAAACTAATTTAAATTCTTTACTAGAAATTGCAGCCATAAATTTTTCCCCATTAAAATAATCTACCTTTATAATTATATCACAAAGTCAGAAATCTTAACAGAGAGAAAAAAACGCCATCCCCTTTAGCAATTTCTCACCAAAAGGAATGGCGTTTAGTCAAATCATAATCACCCGCAGGAAAAATCCCACGGATAATTCATCTTATTTATACAACTCCACCAGCTTCTGCAAGTGCACGAATCTGTCCTTCGCCGCCTGTTCGTTGCGGTCGAAGAGAACCTTCGCGCGCTCCGGGAACTTGCGTGTAAGAGCAGAGTATCGTGTCTCGTTGTTCAAGAATGCCTGGTAAGTTCCGTCGCCTTCTTTTGAAGTGAGGGTGAACGGATTCTTGCCTTCTGCTTTGAGGGCAGGATTGAAGCTGAAGAGGTTCCAGTATCCGGCCTTTACGGCTGCCTTCATCTCGTCCTGACAGTGGTTCATGCC
>DGTW01000146.1 GCA_002393835.1 Treponema sp. UBA4326 | reverse complement strand
AAAAAAGAAGTCCGCGGTCCCTATCGGTGCAAAACACCCACTGCATAAGCAGGAGAAGGACTTCCGCGGCTCACGATTTAAATATAACAGTCTTTTTCGTAAAAATCAACAGGATTTTTTAATGAACAATCATTTTTATTCTGAAATTGAATGTGCTTTCACTTCTTCACGGCTTTCTGTTTATAAACAAGATGGGGCGGACGACATCACTTGTATTGCCCGCTATTTGTACAATATTGAAGTTTGCAAAAACCTTTATTCATCTTTGAATATTTTTGAAGTCACATTTCGTAATGCTATAGACAAGGTTTTGTGCGTGGTTGCTGGAAGTGATAATTGGTATGACATTTTGTCACTTGATTCAACTTCGCTGAAAAACATAAGCGATGCAAAACATAAAATTCAAAAGAAGGGAAAAATGGTTACTCACGACAGAATTGTTTCCGAACTGACTTTTGGATTTTGGACTTCATTGCTTACGCCACGATATTCGCAGGCTTCATTTCAAAGTAAGATTATAAAAACTTGTTTCAAAACTGTTCCAGCGGCTCAGCGAAACATAAAATATCTGCAAACAAGATTTGATAAGATTCGCATTTTGCGAAATCGAGTTTCACATCACGAGAGAATCATTCACTGGAAAGATTTACCCACCCAACACGATGAACTTCTTGAAAGCATAAAATGGCTTGATAATGCTTCTTACGAATTGGCTGTTAGTTGCGACAAATTCCCGAAAGTTTATGCGAAATCGTTTAAGGTTTATAAGCGGTATGTGAGGTGGCATTGGAATAGGTATTAAAATTTGAGAACCCAAAGAAAATTATTATAGGATGTCAAATGTTATAATGCAATTTGCACCATTTCCAGGTCCTGTTATTCTAATTCTTTTAACATTAGCGTCTTGTTCAAAGATTTGAGTTTGCAGAGCACCACAAACCGCAGGCATTTCAATTACTACAGCATCTGTATATTTGTGTGATATTGCCCCCACAAAAGAACTTATAAGGTTCGCTAAGAGAAAATTTATATTGATAAAAACACCCCTAAAAACTGAACATTTGGAAGAAAAAAGGTAGGGAGCGTTAAGAAAACTTGAGAGGCAAGTTTTTAGCGATTCTCGATGAAGGCTGTGCCTGAATCGTTGAAAGGGGAAAAGAAACCTTTCGCAAAAGGTGTCGTTTCCCCTTTCTTTGCTTTTACTTGCTCAAAAGTTTATTCACAGCCTTGACGAACTCCATCGGGTCCTTAAGCTCGGCTCCGCTCACAAGCAATGCCTGGTCGAACAGAACTTCGCTCACATCCGCGATGTAGCTCTCGTCGCTGCAAGATTCCAGCGTCTTAACGATTGCGTGGTCGCCGTTGATTTCGAGAATCGGCTTGATTCCAGGGCCTGCCTGACCCATAGCACGCATCATGCGCTCCATCTGAATTCCGGGGTCGTTCTCGTCAACTACGATACAGCTCGGTGAGTCAGAAAGTCGTTTTGAAAGCACGACATCCTTAACACGGTCGCCTAATGCCTTCTTGATTTTCTCCTGAACAGGCTTGAAGGCTTCTTCCTTCTTTTTGGCCTCGTCCTTGTCAACGCCCAGTTCATCGTCGCTTCCGGCTCGGTTTACGGCCTTGAGGTCGAAATCCTTGTATTTCATCAGACTTGGAATTACGATGTCGTCGATTTCGTCAGCCATAATCAGGACTTCAAATCCCTTCTTCTTGTAGGCTTCGAGGAGCGGTGAGGCGCGCAAGTTTTTCTCGTCTGTGCCTGTAATATAGTAGATTGCTTTCTGCTCAGGCTTCATGCGCTGAACATAGTCAGCAAAACTTGTCCAGTTGTCGTCGCCAGTTCCTGCTGCGTCGGTACTCTTGAATCGGACGATTTCTGAGATTTCCTCGCGGTTTGCATAGTCTGAGTACAAGCCTTCCTTCATCGGGCGATTGAAATTCTTGACGAATGTGTTCCATTTTTCGATGGCCTTCTTTTCATCATCGCTTCGTTTGTCAGCCTCAGTTTTCTTTGCCTTGTCAGCAGCCTCTCCCATCTTTTTGAACTCGCTGAGCAATTTCTTTACGCTTGCGCTCTTGATTGTCTCAAGGATTCGGTTCTGCTGCAAAATCTCACGGCTTACGTTGAGCGGCAAATCCTCACTGTCGATGATACCGCGTACGAATCGCAAATAAGCCGGTAAAAGTTCGCGGTCGTCGTCAGTGATGAAAACTCGTTTTACATAAAGCTTGACTCCGCTCTGGTAGTCAGCCTGATACATGTCGAAAGGAGCGTTCTGAGGAACATAGAAAAGTGTTGTGTATTCCTGAGTTCCCTCGGCGTGGGTGTGAACATAGTGAAGCGGCTCCTGACCGTCGTGGCTGATTGTCTTGTAGAAGTTGTCGTAATCTTCCTTTTTAAGCTCGCTCTTGCTTCGTTTCCAAAGGGCAGAAGCTGAGTTTACCTGGTCAACCTTGTCCTCGCTTCCAGTGATGTTGCCCTTGTCGTCATATTTGTTCTGGGTGTAGTGAAGGTAAATCGGGAATGCGATGTGGTCAGAGTAGCGTTTGATAAGCTCTTCAATCTTCCATCGTGAAGCGTACTCTTTTGAATCATCGTTCAAGAGCATTTCGATTGCCGAGCCGCAGGTTTCCGCCTTGTCGAAGCCGTACTTTTTCGCCTCGTCAGAATCGCTCTTTATTTCCTCGATTGTGTAAGAATTCGTGCCGTCGCTCGACCATTTGAAGATTTTGTCGGTCGCGGCTTTTCGTGTGTAGACATTGATTCTTTTTGCGGCCATGAAAGCAGAGTAGAAACCGACACCGAACTGACCGATAAGGTTAGATTCTCCGGCATTTTTGTCTTCCGCAATTTTTTCGATGAAAGCCTTTGTTCCTGAGCGGGCGATTGTACCGAGGTTGTTGTTCAGGTCTTCCTCGCTCATACCGATACCAGAATCCTGAACAGTCAAAATCTTGTTCGGGTCATCAAAAGTGATGTCGATTCTAGGCTCGCTCTTAACGCC
>DGTW01000139.1 GCA_002393835.1 Treponema sp. UBA4326 | reverse complement strand
TAAGATTGCCCCGACCAATCATTCTAAAGATTGATTAGGAACGCCCTCGGGATTGCTCCCGCTGGCTTCGTTTGTGTGTCATGTACGATGGATGCAACTTTGACATTGCTCCACTTCGTCTTTCCAATCCTTCACTGCTGCTCATGTTCAAAGAACTTTGTGCCCGCCGCTTGCTGTCAGCGGGTGAGAATGAATATAGCACAGGATATATTTTGTGTCAACAGAAAATTTATTTTTTTTCAAAAATTTTTCATTTTTTTTCGATTTTTTTTCCGGGAGGGAAAACCGGGAAATCCGGGCCGGAATTCTGCCGGATGACCGGGGGAGAGCACCTGGGGGAATGCCCCCAGGCTGGACCGGCCCGCCCCATGGGCTCTGGCGCCCCGCCGCTCAGCCGTGGAGTGGGGGCGGCAGGGCCGCCAGCCGGGAGCGGAGCGGACGGCCGAGGGTTACCGAGCAACGGAAGGGCGGCAGCCAGATAGATTTGCGCATGAAAAAACTTTATACTATAGGAATGTCTGATTTTATTAACGAAAACACGCTTTTTGTACTGGACTCCTACGGTTTGATTTACCGGGAGTACTTTGCTTTTATATCAAGACCGCTGACAAACTCTAAGGGAGAAAATGTCTCGGCCGTATTCGGTTTTTTCAGGAACCTGCTTACTATATTGAAGAATTACTCGCCCAAATACATGGTTGCGGCCATGGACTCAAAAACGGCGACTTTCAGGCACAAGATGTACGCCGAATACAAGGCAACCCGTCCAAAAACGCCTGAAGACCTTCATGCCCAGATTCCTATGATTGAGGATATTCTGGAGACTCTGGGAATTCGTGTGATTCGCCGTGACGGATATGAGGCCGATGATGTAATCGCTACCCTGGCAAAAAAAGCTGAGTCAGAGGGAAGAAACTGCGTCATTCTCAGCGCTGACAAAGACCTGCAGCAACTGACCAATGCTCACATTCACTGCATGAAGCCGGACAAGGCTCAGATTTGGGCGGAGCTTGATGAGGCCGGAGTTGAAAGTGCCTGGGGAGTTCCTGCGGCTAAACTTTTGGATTTACTTTCTTTGATGGGCGACACGGCAGACAATGTTCCTGGCGTTAAGGGTGTCGGGCAGAAAACGGCCGTCAAACTTCTTTCTGAGTACGGAAGTCTCGAAGGAATTTATGAACACGCAGGTGAAATCAAGGGTGCTTTGGGCGAAAAAATCCGTGGCGACAGGGAAAATGCTTTCTTCTCGAAAAAACTGATTACCCTTTGCAGTGATGTTCCAGACTTGGAGTCAATAAATGAATGCTGCATAGAAAGCCTGAATTATGCCGGGGCAGCTGAAAAAATGTCAGCTTTGGAAATCCGTGCCATTGCGAGGGATTATGCGAACCAAAAATCTGCCCATGAATTTTTGGATTCGAACGAGAATTTTTCTGCTGAAAATTCTCTCTTTACACAAACCCCGCATCCTGCTGGGGAGCTTTCAGCAAGTAAAACTTCTGTAAAAGAAGATACTGAAGTCCATACGCCGGCTGTCGTGCAAAACAAAGGAAATTACCGGGCAATCACCGGTGAAGGAGAGCTTTCTTCATATATTGATAAAATACTTTCGCTTGAAAATTCTCTTTTTGCCTTCGACACGGAGACTGATTCTCTCGACACAAGCCAGGCGAATCTTCTGGGATTTTCGCTTTCTTATGAAAAGGGAAGCGGAGTTTATGTTCCCATTGCCACTGACGGCGGCGACTTGTTTGCGGAAAAAACCGGCATTTCCAAAAAAAATGCCCTTGAAGAGCTGAGGAGGATTTTTTACTGCCCAAAATGCACGATTGTCCTTCACAACGCGAAGTTTGACATGAAAGTCCTTGATGCCCAGGGAATCATAAAAATCGAAGACTGGACAGGAAAAACTGACGGAAGCATGGGCGGAGCTTCTGACACAAAAGCCTCTGACACAAAGGCTTCTGACGGAAAAACACCTGATGGCGATGACACATGCAAAAAGACGGCCCGCATTGCCGACACAATGATTGCCGCCTGGCTTTTGGAGCCTGACAGAAGCGGAAAAAACGCCTACTCCCTCGAATATCTTTCCGAGACACAGCTGCATCTCAAGGGAACCGAATTCGGCGAGATTGTAGGAAAAGGCCAGACTTTCGCCGATGTGCCCCTGGAGACGGCTGCGGCATATTCAAGCGAGGACTCGGATTTTACCCTGCAGCTCTGGAATCTTTTTGAAAAAAGGCTGGACGAAGAAAATTTGGCCGGGCTTTTCTGGGACATGGAGATGAAAGTCCTTCCGATTCTGGCTCAGATGGAGCTTAACGGAATCCATGTCGATTCCCGCTACCTTAATTACTATGCCCTGGAGCTTAAAAGGCAGATTTCCTCGATTGAGCAGGAAATTTTCTCGCTGGCCGGCCACGAATTCAACATCGCTTCGCCGAAACAGCTGGGAACGGTTCTTTTTGAAGAAAAAAAACTCCCGACAGGGAAAAAGACCCGCACTGGCTACTCCACCGACACCAGCGTCCTGGAGGAACTTTCCGAGCTTGATCCACTGCCGGCAAAAGTTCTCGAATACAGGGCAAAGGCCAAGCTTCTGTCGACCTATGTCGAGACCCTCCCGGCTCAGGCTGACAGTGACGGCCGGGTCCACACGAGCTTCATGCAGACCGGAACCGCAACAGGCCGCCTTTCATCAAAAGACCCGAATTTGCAGAACATCCCGGTGCGAAGCGAAGAAGGCAGGCGGATCCGCACGGCTTTTACCGCTGAAAAAGGCAAGATTTTGATTTCAGCCGACTACGCCCAGATTGAGCTTGTCGTTCTCGCCCATTTGAGCGGCGACAAAAATCTCTGCGAGGCCTTCAAGAACAATGTCGACGTCCACAAGTCCACGGCCAGTCTGATTTACAATGTACCAATGAATGATGTCACTCCGGAAATGAGGCGGAGCGCAAAAACTCTCAATTTCGGCCTCATGTACGGAATGGGGGCTTTTTCGCTGGCAAAGGATTTGGGAATCGGACGGGGACAGGCAAAGGACTTCATCGACAACTACTTTGCGGTCTATTCCGGGGTCAAGAAATTCTTTGACGAGAATGTGCGCCATGCAGAGGAAAGCGGCTACATCAAGACGATTTTTGACAGACGGCGGAAAATCTTAGCCATAAACAGCAGAAATAAAATGGAAAAGGAAGGGGCAATCCGTGTGGCAAAGAATTCCCCGATTCAGGGAAGCGCGGCCGACATCGTAAAAAAAGCAATGATTGATGTGAGCCAGGCACTGAAAGCGACGGGAAGTAAGGCAAGGCTTTTGCTGCAGGTTCACGACGAGCTGATTTTTGAGTGCGACGACGACGAAAAGTCAGTTTCGGACGCAATCGCTTTGATTCAGGACAAGATGGAACATGCAGTCCGCCTTTCGGTTCCGCTCAGGGTTTCGATTGAGCACGGCAAAAACTGGGGGGAATTCCATTGAAATTGAAAATTGAAAATGGAAAGTTGAAAGTTTCTGACATCGGGAGAGGCTTTTGCCCCGCAAGCGGGTCGCTCCCTATTTGCGTCACCGGGCAGATGGCAGCTGGCAAGAATTTTGTCTGTTCGCTTTTTGAGAAAGAAGGCTTTGTCTCGCTGGATTTAGACAAAACGGCCCACGAAGCCATTTCGCTCTGTAAGGCTCAGATCCTCTCAGGCTTCGGAGAAATCGCCAGGGAGAAGGGAATTTCACTTTTGAAAGAAGACGGCTCCCTTGACCGGCGGGAACTGGGGCGGCTTGTTTTCTCTTCGCCAGAGCTTCTTGCACGGCAGGAAAGCATCGTCTACCCCAAAATCATCGAGCTTACGAATCAATTTATAGAAAATAACAGCGGAAAGCCGGTTATTTTGAACGCAACCGTGCTTTTCAAGACGCCGGAACTGCTTGCAAAGTGCGGGAAAATCTTTTTTGTGAAGGCGAATTTTTTGAAAAGGCTCGCCAGGGCAAAAAAAAGGGACGGTCTTCCTCTCAGGCAGATTCTCGCACGCTTTAAAAGCCAGAAAAACCTTTTCAGAGAATACAAAAAAGCGGCTTCTGAATTAAACATTCCAATCGAAATAATCAGAAACTAGAAAAAGACCGACCGACCTGACGCGCAAGCGCTGGTAGCCCCGGAGTTCCGAAGCTGGTTGAGCGAAGTCGAAACCTGCGTAGGAATGAGCGTGAGCGAAGGGCGGACATAGCAACCCGAAGCGGCTTGCCGCGTAGGGATGCGCAAGGGCTTGCAGCCACGCCTCTGGCGGCCTAAAAAATGGCTCCCAGTCGTAAA
>DGTW01000280.1:5731-9520 GCA_002393835.1 Treponema sp. UBA4326 | reverse complement strand
GCTGAGCGTCAACCTGATAAGTGCGGACTGATTCGCGGCCTTCTTCGTCAACATGAGAAAGAACGGTTCCCTGAAGCATGAAGTCTGCCGCAAGTTCGTTCCCGATTGATTTTGCTGTCTCGTAAGAATTTTCGGCCTGCTCAGCTTTTTCGGCTCGAAGTTCAAGCCTCTGCTCGCTGTCCGCAACGAATTCCATTACTCCGCTGTTGATGATTGCTGTCTGGAAGCGTTTTGCTACCATTGCTGTATCGATGTGCTCGCTTGATTTGTTAGAGATTTTACCGACGATTGCGACCGGATCACGACCGTTAGCAGTTTTGAAACCTGAGACGCGGGGAGAAGCAATGCAGCCGGAAATAAGCTCTTCGCAAACCTGTTTGATGTCGTTTTCGTTCCAGTAGCCTGAAAGGTCTTTTACATCAGCACCAGCTTCATAACGGTCAACTTTTGTTGAGCCGCAAGACACCAGAGAAAGTGCCGCAAGTGCGGAAATAACCAATGCAATTTTCTTCATTTTTATCATGCCTCCTATAAAACTAAAACACAATTTATAGAAGAGTGTAACACAGGCTTAAGAAAATTTAAATGACCTTCTTATGGACTCACTGGGAGTGGCGGTTAAATCACTTTTTTTTCTAACCAGCGGTTTCTGTGGAAGCGTATTCCGAAGCAGAGGCCGCGGAATACCCAGTCGATGTACATGCCGAACCAGATTCCGTAGAGGGCAAGATGTGTGTTCTCCGGGAATTTGTAGAGAAGATATTTTGAGATTAAGAAGCTGAAGAGAACACGGAAAAGCCACATGCTGATGTTCGAGACCACCATGGTGTATTTTGCGTCTCCGGAAGCTCGGAGAATGTTGGGCATCGTGAAAGACATGGGCCAGAAGAAGATGTTAGCTACCATACAGGTTCTGATAACGCCGGTTGCAAGAATTCGGGCTTCGTCGGAGAGATTGAAAGCACGAACCAGGAAGGGGCAGGTCAGGAAAATGAAGGTCGCTACGCAGAACATTCCGATGTAGGCTTCTTTCATCATTTTTTTGCCGTAAGACTTCGCCTGTTCTTTTTCGCCCGCGCCGATGCACTGACCGATTACGGTGACGCTCGCCAGACCGATTGCCTGGGACGGAATGTTTGAGAAGCTTGCGATTGTGTTAGTGATTGCGTTGGCTGCGATTGCGGCAAGACCAAAGCCTGACATGAAGGAATAGACCAGAATTTTTCCGATATGGAAGACAGAATTCTCGATTCCGCTTGGAATTGCGACTTTGAGAATTTTCCGGATCATGTCAAAGCGAAGCTCAAATTTCCAGAGTTTTTCGAGATAAATCTGGCCTTTGTATTTTGCGGAAGGTCGGGCAAGAAGATAAATCATCGTGCAGGCGGCGATGATTCGGCTTGCAAGGGTTGCGATACCTGCACCGGCAACGCCGATTTTTGCTCCGTAAATCAAGATTGCGTTCCCGGCTATATTGGTGATGTTCATTACCAGGCTGACTTTGAGGGAAACCTTGCTGTTTCCCATGGAGCGGTAAAGAGCCGCACAGGAATTGTAAATGGCTAAAAAAGGAAATGAAAGCAAAACCCAGACAAAGTAAACAAGGGCATTCTGCATAACGCTCTCATCGATTTTGCCGTAAATGAGATTGAGGATAAAATGACGCAAAGGAAGACAAAGCGCGATAATCACCAGGGCGACAAAAGTCGAGATATTGAGAAGCTGCCGGGCTGCCGTGCGGGCTTTTTCGTCTGATTTGTGACCAAGATACTGACTGGAAACGACAGCACCGCCCGTAGCGAATGCCGCGAACAACTGGATAAAAAGCTGGGTAAGCTGGTCGATGAGCGATACGCCTGAAACACCGGCCTCGCCTACAGACGAGACCATCACGGTGTCACAAGCGCCAATAGTCATCGCAAGAAACTGCTCCGCGACAAGCGGAAAGATAAGCCGACGAAGGTCTTGTTTGCTAAAAAGATTTTCTGTCATATTTCGGAATCAGTATATCCAAATCAAAAATAAAAATCTGTACAAAATTTGACCTTTTCGTCGACTTTTGTGCATTTTATGCTTTAAAAGACAGAGACGGAATCGTTTTATCTGTGAGCATAGAAACATCCACGCGATTATACGGAATGTTGATGCCGTTTTCGTTGAAGGCTTTTACTGTCTGGATACAAACTTCTGTCTTCATATCGAAGAAATCAGGGCGTTTGCACCATACGATAAGGTTCATTCCGATTCCAGAATCCAAACAGTCGGTAACGAGAACTTTAGGAGCATAATTTGCATTGTCCTTTACGACCAGAGAACAGCGGGCTGGAACTCCGTTAAGAACCTCGACAGCTTTGTCCAAATCAGTGGCATAATCGACACTCACAGCAAAAACATAGCGGCGATAATCGTAGGTTGAGTAATTCTTGAGTTTGGTGTTGATGATTGCCGAGCTAGGAATACGGATAAGCTGGTTATCAACAGTGTGGATTTTAATAGAAAGAAGTCCGACTTTATCGACTGTACCAGAAACACCGTCAACCTCGATGAAGTCGCCGATTTTCATGGTCTTTTCTGTAACGATGAAGATGCCTGAAATCAAGTTGCTCACGGTTGTTTGAGCAGCGAAGCCGATTGCAACTCCGGCGATACCCATGGCACCCCAGATTGCGCCAAGATTGATTCCGAACAAGCCCAAAACATACATTACAATCAGCACATAAAAGACATAGCCGACGATTTTTGTAAGGGATTTTACCGCCTGTGGCTCAAGTTTTTTTGCCGCACCCTTTTTGATAATCATGCGGATAAGACGATAAACAATCCAGAAAATAAGAATTGCAATTACGCCCGTAGCGAATTTTACGACATGTTCAGGCTCTTTCACATAGTTGACGATTTCATTCACATGGAAAAAGTTCTGCATTTGATTAACAGTTTCGTTGGCAACATTCATTGCGCCACCAGCCATTTCATTCATAAAAAACTCCTTTATAAAGCCCGCATTAGCGGCCTCGTATTCTTTTATTTAATGTATCTTAATGTATCACAAATCATTATGTTGGCAAATATCATTTATAAGACAATTTTCACATTTGGGATTTCGTGCCGTGCAGACATAGCGTCCATGCAGAATCAGCCAGTGATGAGCATGCTCCATAAATTCATCTGGAATCCGCTCCAGCAAAGATTTTTCGACTTTTTCGGGAGTGTCGCCCTGGGCCAGGCCTGTTTTGGGCGCGACTCTAAGCAGGTGAGTGTCTACGGGCATTGTATGCTCACCCCAGACGACATTGAGGACGACATTCGCTGTCTTTCGCCCGACTCCGCTGAGAGACATAAGCTTTTCCCTGTCATGGGGAACCTGACCGTCAAAATCAGAAATCAGTTTTTCGCAAAGGGCAATTATGTGTTTTGCCTTGGATTTGTAAAGGCCGATTGACTTTATGTAAGGGATAAGGCCTTCTTCGCCCAAAGCAAGAATTTTTTGAGCTGTGTCTGCCACCTTGTAAAGCTCGCGGGTAGCAATATTTACGCTCTTGTCCGTGGCCTGGGCAGAAAGCACGACTGCTACCAGAAGCGTGAAGGGCGTGCTGTATTCCAGCTCTGATTTTGGATTTGGATTCTGCGCCTTAAAGCGTGTGAAGACCTCAATGATTTGCTCTCGTGAAAGAAGTTTTTGCATCATGCCTCTTTGGATAAATGTCGAGTTTTGAACATGTCGAGCGATGCAAAAAAGGCTTCCAGTCGTGGGAACGGCTTATCGAAAGCGCAGGCTCGCCTGCTACACGC
>DGTW01000280.1:0-5627 GCA_002393835.1 Treponema sp. UBA4326 | reverse complement strand
CGTTTCACTCCTTCACGCCTTTTTTGACAAGGCCGGATAATCTCAAAACTCGACATTTTTCTATTCTAAGTTTGTGAAGGACTCAAATGGCGAGTTTTATTTTGTCGAACAAGGCAAAAAACGGTCGGAATTGCGAGCACTTGCGTTGTTGTGCTCGTTTGGGTTCCAAAACAAACTTGCCTGAGCTTTGCTCACTGCGATGTTTGATTTTGGGTTCCCGATGGAAGACCGTTTTTTGATAGTGGGTGGATAATCTCAAAACTCGTCAGTTGACCTTCCTATTGTTTTGCTTCCATTACGGTGAGTTTTCCGCCGCCAGCCAGCTTTTCCTTCAGATAAACATCTGCCCGGAATGAATACATGTTCTCAACGACTGCATCCCTGAATGCTTTGACTTTTACGGTTTCGCCTGCTTTTATCAGGTCAAAGTCAAAATGCAGGTTCGTGACGCTCAGAATGAAGCCTATGTTCGGCGGAAGATTGTTTTCACGGGCATAAAGACCTGTGAGAGCGGCGACAGTCTGTGCGATAATCTCAAAACAGGCGTAATTCGGGACTCCGCCAGCGTTTTTGTCGTAAAACATAAAATCTTCGGTGATTTTTGTCTCGCTTTCGATAATCCATTCATCAGCTTTTGCGTCTGTTATTCTGTCGATTATGAACATCTTGCCCCTGTGCGGAACGAGAGTTGAAAGTTCTTCGTGCTCTATGGTCATTTTATTTTCCTTATGATTAAGCTTGCGTTGCAGCCGCCGAATGCGTATGAATTGCTCATACAGGTACGGATTTGCCTGCTACAGCCTTTAGCAGATTCGGTCTGCCGGGCTGAAGAAGGCGAAACTAGATTGAGTTTTGGCATTTCTTCGTCCTGAACTCCGTCCCAGACATGAGTCGGCAATTTTTGGGACTGAATGGCGTAAAAACAGGCCGCAAGTTCCAGACTGGCGGCGGCTCCCAGAGTGTGGCCCGTCATGGGTTTTGTCGAGCTGCATGGAAGGCTCTGGCTCTTGTCGCCCGAAGCTCCGAAAACGCGCTCTATTCCCCGTGCTTCCATGCTGTCGTTCAGGTGTGTGCCGGTTCCATGGAGGTTTATGTAATCGATATCGGCGGGGGTGAGTTTTGCGTCATTCAGGGCGGCTTTCATTGCCTGTTCGGCTCCGCTTCCGTCGGCGAGAGGGGCTGTCAAATGGTTTGCGTCCGAGCTTTCACCGCATCCTGCAAGCACGATTCCTGTTCCGTCCAAATCATCTTTTGAAAGGAGGAAAACGCTTGCACCTTCACCGATGTTGATTCCCTTCCTGTTTTTTGAGAAAGGATTTGTTTTTTCGTGGTCGATTGCTTCAAGGCTGTCAAAGCCCAGCAAAACAGTGTCGCTGGCAACATCAACTCCGCCGGCAATCACGGCATCGCAGATTCCAGCCTGAATCAGTTCCTTTGCCTTTACGATTGCGCTTGCGCTTGAAGAGCAGGCCGTGGAAAAGGCAAGGCAGATTCCGCCCGTACCGAATTTGTTTTTCGTGAATGTGGCGGGATAGTCGGCTCCCTGTGCCTTCAGGTCGTAATCAGCAGGAAATGAGCCGGTTTCAAAGAAAGATTTGTGAGCCTTAAAAGAAAGGCAGCTTCCGTTATCGCAGGAGCCGATGCAAACGCCCACCCGGTCTTTCCCGTATTTTGAGATTGCTTTTTTTACGCTTTCTTCGATTGAGTTGAGGGCAAAATCGAGAATCTGCAGGACACGCATGTCGAATTTGTCACCGGTTGCTTTCAGTTTTGAGTCATCAATCTTTCCGACATAAAAAGACTTTACGCCTTCTTCGCCGACAAGACCACAGTCAACTTTTTTGATTCCAGCCCGATTGCCTGAAGAAAGATTTTTGATGAATGTGTCCGTGTCACTTGAATCCCCGACAGCACAAATAAAACCTGGCTTTGAGAGATATATGTTTTGCCCGCTCATTGTCCGACCTCGCTGAGAATGTAGCTGTAGCCGCGGAGGAAATTTTCGTATTTGATTGAGAGGGCTGTTTTCGTAATCTTTGAAATGACCTTTCCTTTTTTGCTCAGAGTGCGGACTTCTGCAATTTCATCGCCGGCCGGCTCAGAAGTAACTTCAAGATTTACGCCGATTTTTTCGAGGGCGGGCTTTAAGTCATCGACATTGTAAAGACAAAACTGAAAATCAGCAACGATGTACTCAGCCTTGAGTTGTTTTGGGAAAATAACTGAGTCAAAATCAAGGGAAAGGCCGTCATAAAAAAGACTTGCCATAGTCGTGCCGAATTCGTTTAGAATCGTCATTGAAAGCTGGCTTGAATCTGATATTACATAGACATCAAAATCGAATGAATTATCCTTTCCGAAATTTGCCGTCATCTTTTGAAGGGAATCCACCGTGCCGTTCATTGAAGTGGTGGGCAAAATCGCATATTTTGAGGTGTTCGTTACATAAACAGGAGAAAATTCTGATTCAAAGCGTGAAGAGGCACAAGAAATCAGCAGAAAAAATGGAATTAAATATAGAAGAATCTTTTTCATTCTATGATTCTAGCATTTTTCTGTTATTGTGAAAATCAGCTAATTCCAATACAATTCAGAGATTATGAGAAAAATAACAAGCTTTATTATCGTATTTTCCTTCGTATTTTCCTTCGTATTTTCAATTTGGGCACAGGAAACAGAGTTGGCAAAAGAGCCGGAATCTTCAAAAACAGAAGTTACAGAATCAGCGGGACAGGAAGCCTCTCCTGAACTGGACAAGAATCTGGTCATCACAAAAATCAATTTTATAGGCCTCAAACGCACAAAAGACTCATACATGCAGGCCAGGGTCAAGGACTTCAAAGGAAAGCCAATCGGCGAAACAGACATCCACGAACTTGAAACTCAGATACAGCTCATCGGTCTTTTTGACGAAATTAAAGTCTCCACAAAACAGATTTCCGACATCGAAGCCGAAATCGATGTCTCTGTAAAAGAAAAAATCTCCTTCATCCCCATGCCTTTCGCAATGTATTCGAACAGCACTGGCTTTATGTTTGGTGGAGTTGTTTTTGATGCAAATCTCTTTGGCCGTCAGCATATGTTCATGGGAGGAGCCTTCTTTTCAGAAAATTCCAAGAGCGGAATCGTAGCTTTCCAGAAGCCTTCAATGGGAGGCGGAATTCCCGGCGTCTCGATTTTCGCACAGATTTCCAGCAGTACGCCAAAAGTCGTGAATGCCGAAAACAAAACCGTCCTTCGCTATGATGCATTCGCATTCGGAACGGGTGTCTCCCTAAGCGAAAAAATCAACGATGACCTGACTTTCAAGAACGGATACACATTCAGATATTTCAGTGCAGATGATCACGATGATTATACAGGACTTTCGCCTGAGTCTATCAGATATGGCTCAATCTCCCTCAGTTTAGAATATGCTGATTCAGACTGGAACGGCGTTTTCATGTCGGCAAATTCAGTCTCCCTTTCATCAGTCTTTGCCTTGACCAATTCTTCTGACTCTGACCAGCGATTCCCAATGACATTTTCATTCTCGATTGGTGAAGAGCACCCGATTTTCACTCCAAAACTCCGAATGTATCAGCACATTTCCGGTTCCTATGGTATCAACAATCTCATTTATTCCTTTGCTGACCGGGATGCCGGTTCCGTCACGATTTTACCAGGCAATTTCATAACAGAGAAAATTATCGGTGCAAATGCCGGACTGGAGTTTGCGCTTGCAAAATTCAGCTGGGGTATGCTTTCAGCTTATTCAGATTATCAGGTCGTCTATACGCAGGATTTCAAAAGTACAAATTCAGCCGGGGACAACGAATTTATGCACGGCCCTAACGGAGGACTTCGAGTTTATCTTGCAAAAATCGCTTTTCCGGCCGTTGCTGCAGGTCTTTCATACAATGTAACCAAAAATTACTGGCAGTTTGCCGCTTCTGCAGGAATGCATTTTTAATTCAGAATGCACAATGCATAATTCATAATTGGGCACTACCGCCGCAAGCGGCGGTCGGGTGTTTCGCACTTACGCTGTCGCTCCAATCGCTCACTCACTCGCTTCCGCTCGTTCAGCTTGCGATCGCCTTCGGCGGTGCTACACCCCCTAGTGCAATGTTTTTCTAGTGAATCACTTTCCAATCTACGCCATTTTTTCCTAAAAACACTTTGACTTTACATTTTTGTTTCCCACAATTCTCCGTGAAAAACTCAATATCCGTGCCGTATTCGCTCATAACATCGTCTGGGTGGTAGTGCGTTGTGAAAGTGGACTCTGTGCCGTCGAATGTACAGCGACCCAAAGCGGCGTGCATTCTGATTAAATCTTCTGCGGCGGGCAGGAATCGTTCTTTGTGCTTTTCCTGGAAGCGCTTCTGAATGAAAGCAATTTGCAATTCTTCTATTTGAGTTGAATTTTTCTCAGCTGACCAGTCTCGGATTGAGCCTGTCGAAGAAAGATTTTGCTTGAATTCTGGCGAAAAATGCGCGCCCGCTATGGAGCACCGCCTCTGGCGTTCGCCGCTTGTCGGCGAATGAGCGTTAGCGAAGTGCGGAACAGCGGTAGACGATAAATCTGCGCCCAAATTTAAAAACTCCACAAAACTTTTCAAAAACTCACTCGGCTTTTCATGCAGAACATACAAAACCGAATTGAACCAGGCCACAGCCCGGCCTTTCGTGTAAAAGAGATTGGTCGCCAGTGCCAGTTTTTCGGCTTTTGCAAGGTCTTTTTCGCCGAATTGTGGCGTTCGCAAAACATGATAAGGCGGCTGGCTTTCCCATTCAAGGCCAAAACCTTGTGCCGCATCGTGCAAATCTGTTCCCGGAAGAACGCTCAGGCAGAAAAGCTCAAGATTGTTGGGATAAAGGCCCAGTGCAAAGTCGATGCTCTGGCAGAAGCCCGCGAAATTGTCGCCTGGAAGACCGTAAATCAAATCGAAGCCAAAAGTGACTCCTTCCTCGTTCAAAAAGCCGATGTTTTTCTCAAATTTCTTTTTGTCCAGAGTGCGGTGAACATTTTTTAGCACTTCGGGATTTGCGCTCTGAAGACCAATCTGAAGGCAGCAGGGAATTCGGGCAAAGGCACGGGCCAGTTCCCTGTCGATGAATTCCGCCCGGGCTTCAAAATAAAAGAACATTCCCGGAGCCTTTTTCTCGATGATTTTGAGCATTTTGATTGCCCGCTCTTTGCTTGCATTGTATGTAGGGTCAAGGACAAAGACCTGGGAGATATTCTTCTTCGCAAAAAGTTCGATTTCCTTTTCAAGCCGCTCCATGGGAAAGTAAGCGATTTTCTTTTCGCCTTTTGACTCGTAGCAGTAAGAGCATTTGAAAGGGCAGCCCCGGGCAAGCTCCCAGAGTGCGCCGCCATATTTTGCCACATCAAGGGTGCCGTCAAGGTAAGGGGAAGCCGTCATGTCAGGCGGAAGGGGACAGGCCCGGATGATTTGCGATTCATGTTGGTTATGCGGAGTCGCCCTACATCTGTTTTGTGTCTCTGGATTTTCGTTTCGGTAGACGCCCTGCACCCCAAAAGCAAAACCTGGTGCATCATTATTATTCCCGGAATTACAACCAGCGGTAATCTCTTGAACACAAGTGTTCTCGGTCTTCTGTGTAATCTGTGTAATCTG
>DGTW01000038.1 GCA_002393835.1 Treponema sp. UBA4326 | reverse complement strand
ACTGAAGAAAATCCGCTCCGTAATTTCCGGGAACGACAGGGAGTATCCTAAAGCCCTGGGATTTCCTTACATTGATTTCAAGTTTTATCGTGTCCAGAAGAGCCTGCTCGCTCATGGGCTCGACAATCCCGCTTGTCCCGAGAATCGAGATTCCGCCGACAATTCCAAGTTTGGGGTTAAATGTCTGCTTTGCGATTTTCTCCCCCTCAGGCACACTGATTGTGACTTCAAGTCCTTCTATCGGGCATGGAAAAGACAAGCTCAAAGTGGAATCAGCAGAACATAGCCCGGGAATCCTCCTGCCTGCCTGAGCCTCATCACAATTCCGGCCGTAAAACTTTTCAACTTCTGCCTTAACTCCATCAAGAATCATTTTTCTTGGTACGGAATTTATCGCAGCCTCTCCGGGTTTCTGGTCAAGCCCGGGCAAAGTGACCCGGCCCACGCCTTCCCCGCCTTTGATTGTAATATGAAATTCTTCACAGCCTGAAGTTTTGCCTTGCAGCCCTGCTGCCTGCCCTTCGCTTACAAAAGTCTCTTCCGGGAAGCATTTCCGTTGAAAATCTGTTACTATCCCGGGCTTTCCGCTCTCGCCGCCATTCTCGCCACCTCTCTCGCTGTCCCCGCTTTCAATTTTTCTCACGCTGGCAAAAATATTGATTCCGTTAGTCACATCAGGGTCAGTTCCTGAATATTTTCGCACCGAACATTTCGCATGAGTCTCTGAAAATTCTGCATCCTCAATCTCAATGAAAACTTTTATTCCTTTTGGGGTTGTAAGAGTAACATAGGGAACATTTTTTTGGGTCAGGAGCATTCTGGTCGCCGCAAGGCTGGCCGCCGCCGCACAAGTGCCTGTGGTATAGCCAATTTCAGGCTCAGCAGCCTTTTTCAGGAGAAAAAATGATTTTGTGGGATTTGCGGACGATGGCATTTTGTGGGCATCCTCAAAAAAAATCAGTCTTTCATTCCGTAGAGGATTGCATTACAGATTGCCGCCGCTACCGTGCTTCCGCCCTTCCGGCCTTCGTTTACGATGTATGGAAAACCGGAAGCCATAATCATCTCTTTTGCGGCCACAACATTCACGAATCCTACAGGTACGCCGATTACCGCCACAGGCCTGAAGCCTTTTTCCATGAGGGAACAGAGTTCGACCAGAGCCGTAGGAGCGTTGCCGATTGCAAAAATAAGGGGCTTTTGAATCTGACTGGCCTTTCTCATGCTTAAAGCTGCACGGGTCAAGTTAAGTTCCTTTGCCTCTTTTGCGACATCTTCATCCGCCATAAAACAATGAGCCTGACCGCCGAATTTTGCCAGAGTCTTTTTGTTGATTCCGGCCAGCGCCATGTTGGTGTCAGTCACGATGTCCGCTCCGGCGCGAAGGGCTTTTTTTATGATTTCCAGCACATTGGGGGAAAAACGGAGGCTTTGGGCATAGTCAAAATCGGCCGTAGTGTGAATCACCCGCATGATGACCGGGGCAAGGTCGTCGGGAAGAGAGATATTTTTTTCTTCAAGTTCCCGGGCAATGATTGAGAAGCTGGTCTTTTCGATGTCAGAAGGAAGCACATGCTCCAGTTTTTCAGTCATTTCCATTATTCGCCCCCTTGCAAAGCCCCATTATTTCATAGATTTTCTGCATGTCCAGATGCTTTCGAAGCGTATCTGCCAGAAGATTATACTGACTTTCCTTAAAATCCTGAATCGAAGAGAACTCTTGAGAAGAAGAATTTTGTGAAATTGCTCCCGAAGGACCGGGACAGGCTTTTTCCCCGCCGTTGAAAATTTGTGACTTACCCTGCCCTTTTGCCCGGCTTTCTTCCCATCCTGAAATGTCGTCAAGATTCATACCCTTGCGTTTTGCAAGTATTTCAATAAATTTATCCCGCAATTCATTCTGGTCAAAAAATCCGTGAATGTAAGTTCCAAGCACATTGCCTGAAACAGCCCCGTCATACTTAGTCTCGCCAGAAAGATAATCCCGAATCTGAGCCAGAAATGACTCTTCCGAGCCGTCAAGAAAATGCGTCCGCCCCTGATGAATCTCATACCCCGAAACCAAAAGACCAGAAAGAGGAGCAAAAAAGGCTTTGTCAGCACCAAAAGCACCACCTTCCCCAGAAAAACTTTCAGCTTCCATTTTTCCGTTTTCCACTTTCAACTTTCCACTTTCAGTTTTCAGTTTTCCGTTTTCAGCTTTCCACTTTCCACTTTCCACTTTCAGCTTTCCCCTTACTCTGGTGCGAACTTTTTGCGAAGAAAATTCCGTCTCCACAGGCAATAACCCCAGCCCCAAAGCATCTTCCGACTCAAAAGAAAGCCCCTCTCCGTCAAAACCACTCTCCCCACCCGGCAAGTAACTTTCAGTTTTCCATTTTCCGTTTTCCGTTTCCAACTTTCCGTTTTCCGTTTTCAACTTTCCACTTTCAGTTTTCAGCTTTCCGTTTTCAACTTTCCACTTTCCGTTTTCAGTTTTCAACTTTTCTCCCAGCATTTGAAATCCGCCGCAAATTCCGACTATGGGGGTTCCTTTTTTCGCTTTGTTCTGGATGACTTCAGCAAGGCCTGATTCTTTGAGCCAGTCCAGGTCTCCCAGGGTATTTTTTGTTCCCGGAAGAATTATGCAGTCAGGCGAACCAACTTCCCCGACAGATGAGGCATAATACAAATTAACGGAAGGCAGGTTTTGCAGGGGAATGAAGTCAGTAAAATTGGAAATATGGGGCAAACGAACGACCGCCAGCTGAATCTCGTCTTTTTTATCATGGAATTTCGTCTGCTTTTGCAGATTTTCTGACAGAGAATCCTCGTCATCGAGATTTATCTTCATGTAAGGCAGGGTTCCAAGACAGGGAATGCCGGTTTTTTCTTCAATCATGCGGATTCCGCTGTCAAGAATTGACTTGTCACCACGGAATTTATTGATGACGAATCCCCTGACCCGCCTGCGTTCTTCGCTGCTAAGAAGCTCTATAGTTCCCAAAATTTGAGCGAAGACACCGCCCCGGTCAATGTCGGCAACAAGAATCACGGGGCTTTGGGCCATTTGAGCCATGCCCATGTTCACTATGTCGTTTTCCTTAAGGTTGATTTCGGCAGGACTTCCCGCCCCTTCAAGAACGATAATGTCATGGTCAGAGGCAAGCTGATTGTAGGCTTTCATAATGTGGGGCACGAGGGACTTTTTAAAAGCGAAATATTCCTTTGCGGCCATGTCGCCCAAAACCTCGCCGTTCACGATTACCTGACTTCCTGTGTCGCTGTTAGGTTTAAGGAGAATAGGATTCATAAGAACGCTGGGCTCCACTCCCGCTGCCTCGGCCTGCATGACCTGAGCACGCCCCATCTCAAGCCCCTCACGGGTGACAAATGAGTTGAGCGCCATGTTCTGGGACTTAAAGGGAGCTACCGAAAAGCCGTCCTGTTTGAAAATCCGGCACAAGGCTGCGACAAGAAAGCTCTTTCCTGCGCTGGACATGGTTCCCTGAACCATGACTGGAAGGGCATTGCGTTTTGGGTGCGAGGGGTAGGGAGCGACGGCGTCAGCCGGCAAAACTTGCGAGGCAAGTTTTGAGCGAGTCTC
>DGTW01000037.1 GCA_002393835.1 Treponema sp. UBA4326 | reverse complement strand
AATTACGGAGCGGATTTTCTTCAGTCTGAATTCGGTTTTTCGGTGGAAACGGCGGTTCACTGTTCAAATTTTGTCTACGATACTGTCCAGATGGCAAAAAAAGCCGGCTTTAAAAAAATGCTTTTCTGCGGTCATCTGGGAAAGCTCGTAAAAGTTGCCGGTGGAATTAAAAACACACATTCAAAGTACGGCGATGGACGCATGGAAATTCTCTTACAGCTTGCGGAAAGCCTTTTTGAGAAGGGCGATTTTACTGGCAGAATTGAATCTTGCGGGCGTTTTGGGGGCAAAATTTCCACGGACGAGCGTTTTTCTTCAATAAAAAATGAACTTCTGGCCTGTATTTCAACTGAACAGGCTGTAAAAGTCCTCGATTCTATTGATGAAAAGCATGAAGTGCGGCAAAAAATCATGGCGGAACTTGCAAGACGAATTCAGAAAAATATGCTAGAGTGGGCTGGTGGAGAAATTGAAACGGAAGTCCTGGTTTTTACCAAAGAAATGGGGCTTTTAGGACAGACTCAGGCAGCAGGAAAATTTATTGATGAGATAAAAAATGCCGCTCCCTTATGGAGCAGTGGCGAAGCCAGTCGCAGGCTTTGAGCGTAGCGGCCTGCGACCGAGGGTTACCGAGCTGCGGAACAAGGGCAGCCGGATAGTTTTGCGCAAAAGAATGGGGGAAAAATGATTTACTTTATTGGAGCGGGGCCTGGGGCGGCGGATTTAATCACGGTGCGGGGGCAAAAATTGCTGGAAAAAGCCGATGTGGTCATCTGGGCAGGCTCTCTTGTGAACGAAGAATTGCTTGAAAATTGCTCAAGATGTGCAGAAATTTATAACAGTGCCCAAATGACCCTTGAAGAAGTGCTCGAAGTTATGAAAAAAGCCGAAAAATCAGGCAAGACTACCGTTCGTTTGCACACAGGAGACCCCTGCCTTTATGGTGCCATTCGTGAGCAGATGGACGAGCTTGATAAACTGGGCATAAAATACGAGTCAGTTCCTGGGGTTTCTTCATTTTGTGGGGCGGCGGCAAGCTTAAATCTTGAATATACGCTACCTAATGTTAGTCAATCCGTGATAATCACAAGGCTTTCAGGCAGAACCAGTGTTCCCGAAAAGGAAAGCCTTCGTTCGCTTGCACAGCACAATTCAACCCTGGTTCTTTTTTTAAGTTCCGGGATGACGGAAAAGGTGCAGTCAGAATTACTTGAAGCGGGGCTTTCTCCCCAAACGCCTGCGGCCCTGGTTTACAAGGCGACCTGGGCTGACGAAAAAAAAGTCCTTTGCACTGTGGGAAGTCTTGCGGAGTCGGCAAAGGCAAATGGAATTTCAAAGACTGCCCTGATTATCGTGGGCGATGTGGTCTCTCATTCGGATTATGAGCGCTCAAAGCTCTATGACCCGACTTTCACGACGGAGTTCAGAAGGGCCGAAAAATGAAAACTGATTTGCTCGCCAGAATGCGAAATGGAGACAGACTTTCTCTAAATGAACAGCTCAGGCTGATTTTTACCCTCAGTCTTCCCCCTGTCCTTGCCCAGCTTTCTTCGATTCTTATGACTTTCATTGACGCTTCTATGGTTGGGCACCTGGGGGAACGGGAAGGGGCTGCAATCGGGCTGGTGGCTTCTTCAACCTGGCTTATCTGGGGACTTTCTTTTTCCTGTACCATGGGATTCACGGTACAAATCTCCCATTTAATCGGAGCCGGCAAAAATGAAGAGGCGAGGAATCTCGTAAAAGTCTCAGCACTGGTGAATTCTGCCCTTGCTCTTTTCCTCACGCTTTCTATCTGCGGACTTTCCCCCTTCGTTCCCCTCTGGCTTGGAAGCACCGAGGCGATTTACGAGGATTCAAGGCTCTACTTTCTGATTTTTGCGCTGAGTATTCCCATTATTCAGTTCAACTGCCTTGCGGGCGGGGCTTTGCAGGCTTCCGGCGAGATGAAAATGCCCAGTGCAATGCAGATTCTGATGGCGGTTCTCAATGTCGTCCTGAATTATGTTTTTATTTACCTCCTTGATATGGGAGTGAAAGGGGCTGCAATCGCAACCTTGATTTCAAGGCTTGTCACCACACTTCCCCTGATTTTTTTTCTTTTTTATAAATGCCAGATTCTTCGCTTCCGTCCGGGAGAGAAAATCTACTTCAAAAAAGCCTATTTTTCCACAGCGGTAAAGATTGGCATACCCACGGCCTTCGAGCAGTGCATAATGACAGGCGGGCAGGTAGCCTTTACAAAAATCGTGAGTCCCCTTGGTCAGACGGCACTTTCGGCCAACTCTTTTGCCATTACTGCAGAAAGTTTGTGCTACATGCCGGCCTACGGACTTGCGGCGGCGGCCACTACAATCACAGGCCAGTGTTACGGCAGCGGCCAGAAGGAGCTTACCCGCCGCTTCGGCTGGATTACGACGGTCACAGGAATGGTTTTTATGGCTTTGAGCGGAAGTCTGATGTTCATTTTTGCCCGGCAGATGATTGGCCTTATCTCCCCTGAAGAGGCCGTAATTGAGCTTGGAGCAAAAATCCTTATGATTGAGGCCTTCTGCGAGCCTCTTTACGGAGCCAGCCTGGTTGCAAGCGGAGCCATGCGTGGAACAGGCGATACATTTGTTCCCAGCTGCTTCAAATTTTTCTCCATGTGGATGGTAAGAATCCCCCTGGCACTTTTTTTGCGGGGGCTGTACGGGCTTGCCGGCGTGTGGGCGGCCATGAGCATTGAGCTTTGTGTCCGGGGAATTTTGTTTTTGATTCGCCTCTGGGGGCGGGGCTGGGTTAGGTAAGGAAACGGAAAACGGAAAATGGAAA
>DGTW01000044.1 GCA_002393835.1 Treponema sp. UBA4326 | reverse complement strand
GCCACCTTCACATACGAATCGGCCACACCTTCTGCAAGCTCGACCCGCGTATTTACACCTTCCTTCTTTTGAATTTTAAGAGGAGTCCATTCAGCAGACGGGAGTTCAAAAGTGAGCGGTTCAGGATACGGGACATCCAATTTAATCACCGGGCTCCCCGTCCAAAAAGACGTTGTCTTATGAAGAATGATATCGTTATGGTTCTTGGCACAACCGCCAAGGAACAGTAGCGAAGCTGAAAATAGAAGCACGATGGATTTCTTTATGGTTTTCATGATTAAAAGTCCTTTACTTTAAATATAATCTTGCCTGCACTATATAAGAACAAAAATATCTTTATTTCTCTACAACATGCCCCGAGAGTTCACGGAAATCGCCTTTTTTATACAAGGTAACTCCAGGCGAAACCAAGTGAAACACCGACTGTTCAGCAAGCGTTTCCACGTTGAACTCAAAGGAATCCAGACGATTGCGGTAGCTGTCCGTAGAATTGTCGAACGAAACCATGTAAGGCGGGCGCGGAATCTTGCCCTGGTTCGCAAGCGAAATCAGCTCGACACCGACCCTGTCGTTAGAAACAACCCACGCATCCACAAGCGGGATTTTTTTCACGAGCGACATTAAAATTTGTCTATAACGGGCATGTGCACGCGGTTCCTGCATAAAGTCATAAGGGCTCGCATGCGAGGCATCAGTCGCTTCGAACACCTCAAGCCCCACATTCTTGAGACCTTTCAAGCGGTCCCTCGACCACATGCTCATGTGATACGGAGAAACAAAGGCTATCCGCGTCAAGCCTTTTTTCTTCAGAAAACGCCCGACAATGCGTCCCGGGAACTCACCAAAGGCGAGGTTGAAAAACGCAAATCGCTTTTCTTTTTTCAACGCACGCGGAATATCGTACAGCGGATGTTCCCACCACACTGCCACAGGGAAGCGCGTCGTCGCAAGTTTTGCAAACAACTTATTGATATCGAATACGAGCATCGTCGAGACAACGGCTCCAAAGCAGCCTCGGCATTCTTCCAGCTTGATGCGGTTGCCGTTCGCATCCAAAAATGCGCCCTCTTCTTCGTAATAGCCAAGCGCCTTGACGTTTAAGTTATTGCGATGTGCCTCCACATACACTTTTCGCATAAACGAAAGTTCGCGTTCACCAAGGCAATTAAAATCCCCGTTAGGGTTACAGCGCATAATCAGAAGAATTTCCGTCGTTTCAGAAGTCACCCGTGCACTAGCAAAATAATATCGCCCTTGCCCCTTGCGTTCTAGAGTCCCTTTCGCACGGAGCTGCTCCAGCGTACGCCGCATTGTCCCCAAAGTAGTCGCATAAGACAGACACATGTCCTTGATTGATGGAAGCGGATTATCGACCGAAATTTTTCCCGATTTCCAGTCCTCCAGCAGCAATCGCTCTACGCGTTCCGTTTCGCACTCGTGCGCAGACACCTCGATTTTTGGCTTTGCCCCCCAAAAAAATCCATTGCCATGTTCCGCATAAATTTTCCCTTGAGAGGCAAGCTTCTTGTATGCACGGAAAACGGTAAACGTCGACGCCCCCGAAGACGCAGCCACCTCGCGCACGGAAGGAAGCCTATCCCCATCCTTGAAATTAGACGATCCAATCCACTTGCAAAAATCTTCGACTGTCATAAAAACTCGCCCGCCGCATTTTATAACACTAGATACACTATAATACGAACATACAAAAATTTCATCTACAGGGAACGCCTAGTAACCTAATTTAAGTAAGGAAACAAAATACAATCTTTGAATATCGAGGCTACTATGTTCAAATCACTACTCTTCACATTGGGGATCTTGCCTATGACTGCTTTAGCATTCCAAGTCGGCGCCTGGGTCGGTGGCCCCGGCCAATACCCGCAGCCCACTCAAGAAAACGTGCAGGCATTCCAGGATTTGCAGGGCACGCATATCGACCTCATCAGCTATTTCGCGCTCTTTGACGTGAACGACTGGAACGCGACCGAGGAATTCGCAAATGTTGCGAAAGACAACGGCTCCACGCTTGTGGTGACCTGGATGGCAAACGGCTACAACGCCCAAGACCTGGTGGACGGAAAAGCCGACGAATACATCCGTGACTACGCCAAGGGCGTTAAAGGCTATGGCGAAGAAATCTGGCTCAGGCCGCTCCACGAAGCGAACGGCGACTGGTACGACTGGGGCGTAGGCAAGGCTGGCGCCGGCAACACCGATGCAAACGTCGCCGAAGCATTCCGTCATATCGTAAAAATCTTCAAGGAAGAAGGCGTAACGAACGTCAAATGGGTATGGACCACCAACGCCTCAAACGCAGGAAAGGGTTCGACGCTTACCGGCAACTACCCCGGCGACGAATACGTCGACTACATCTCCATCGACGGCTACAACTGGGGCAAATGCCAGAGTTGGTCTAGCTGGCAGACGTTCTCGCAGGTTTTCAAGAAAGCATACGACGCACTCGCTAAAATCAACAAGCCGCTTTTCATCGCAGAAATTTCCAGCTCCGAACTTGGCGGCAACAAGGCTGAATGGATTACCGACATGTTCGAGCACTTTGCTACAGACTTCTCCCGCGTATTTGCGGTGATGTGGTTCAGCCAGAGCAAGGAAGATAACGAAGGCGACTGGGCACTCAACACGTCGCAGGCCGCAGTTGACGCATGGAAAGCAGGCATCGCGAAGATGAAGGCCATGGACAGCAGCACCTCCATCAAACCAGCCGGGAGGGCCGCCCGCAGCTCCTTTCGCCTGCAAGACGGCAAGCTCTACATGCAGACCGACAAAGCATTAAAGGCAAGCGTCGTGCAGTTTGACTATCAGGGCCGCGTCCTGTGGCAGAGCCCGGTGCAGCACTTCACCGCGGGCGTACACGCAATCGACGCTCCCAAGGCAAACGCACAAAGCATTTACAAGTTATCCGTGAAGCGCTAAACAAAACTTATTCATAAAACTCCTTGGACAACCCCCATTCTAGCCACCCAAAAGGTAACGCTAGAGTGGGGATTTTTTTAGTTTGCAGGAATCAAACTTTTTGCATAATCCGCGATATAGTAATTCTCCGATTGGACAAATAATTCTGGATTTTTACGAATCCGCTCACAAAATGCAGGAGCTAAGCGCCGCGCAATGCCAGAGCAAGTAATTTTTGCATTCGGTTCTTTTTTGTACAGAGACTTTAAAAATTTTTCGTAAACTTTGAAAAAAGCCAAAACACACTTTCTTAGTTCATCACATTGGTTATCAAAGGATTTTTCAGCAACATCCGACATGGTTAAATACAAATTCAATGGCTTTTTCACTTTCCAACCAAAATCACACATATAAGTAGACAAATTATAACAGCGTTCCTTTCTACACTTTGTCATCAAATTTTTCTTAAGCGATTCAAGAGAATCTAGAACTGTTTTAAGATTCCCCTCCTTCAGCCAAAAAGCAAAACTTACTTTTACGAACGATGTACTATACCAAAGTCTCCAGCCCTTTACAAAATCAAAAGCATAAATATTTTCATCACCATATTTTTTCCACAAGGACACAAAACCATCTCCATACCCAGCAACAATCGCTAAAGGAACAAGCGATAGATACGACCAATGATAACGAGTTTCAAAATAAAGTTCTTGAATTTTATATTTCAATAGTTCTTCTCTATAATTTTCTATGGGACGATATAAAATATATTTCTCATTTTCCTTGTCCACATTCAGCATTTTTCCATAAATCGCAAGAGCATGCAAAAGTTTCCAACGACTGTAATCTATTTTCGTATCTCGTGAACTCACCACAGGACGATATACAACAATTTTATTAAAGGCTTCCAACTTTTTCACTCTGATAGAATGCTTTATTCTAACATTAACATCAAAAGCATAATCAATCCTACAACTTCCACTATTAAAAGATTCTATAAATACTTCTAACGATTTTGCTGAAAGCGGAAAATTTTGAAACTCAACCGACAACCCCATAATGGATTCTGGTATTTTGCAGTTTTTCAGCCATTCTTCTACGGCAGAATGCACTTGTAGCTCGTCTAGCAACACAGCCTTTTTAAAGGAGAAACAGCCCTTAAAACGCAAGTTTATCGTCTCACCAAGCATAAAGTCATAAACACGGCCCAAAATTTTTATACCCGCGCCTTTTTCCGTTTTTTGCAAAGCATCCATTAAGCCGTCATAATCATGGAACGTATCAAAAGTCTGCGGAAACGAAGCTGACTGTTTCAAATAAGCCGTCAACGTCTCAGGCGAACGAATATCATCATCTACATCTATGCGAAAATTGGACCATGGCGGCACCATGTTCAAAAAGTTATAATTCTTTTCTGGATCGTATTTTTGCATATGATCAATATAGATTCTAAAATTGTCAATTAATGACATCTAAAAAATTTACATTAAAAGAAACTCATCCAAAGCGAAACCTCGGTAAATAAGATGCCACTCATTCAATGCCCAAATTGCAAGAACGAAGTTTCTAGCGAAGCGGCTCAATGCCCGCACTGCAAAATCAAGCTGCATCCACAGTATGGGCTTTGCCAGTGCCCGGAATGCCAGAATACAATCCGCATCGATCAATAGACGTGCCCTCATTGCGGTTACCAGCGTTCAAAAATCGATTTTCTGGACAAAGCACTGACAGGTTGCCTTATCAAAGGTATCTCGTTTGCGTTGTATGCTTTTATCGCATGGCTCTGCTTAGCGGCGTTATACAACGCCATTTTTAATTAGACCTTTACCCCCCCCAAAAAAAGTGTTGATATTGAAAAATCGTCAAAATTTACGTAAGAATCGTCTATTTCCTAAAGATTTTTACGTAAAACTTCAACTTTATCTGTAAAAATTTCACTTATTCGATATTATTTTTACAGTTTTCCGGTATTCAACTTCTGAATTAAGGGTGTTTTTGAAAATTTCTAGCCTGTCAGAAAGCGAAAAAACTCTAGGTTAGAGCCCAAAAGCTTACTTTGTATAAAAATTTACGTCAATAATTTGATTTTTGAGGATTTTTCACGTAAAAAACGGCGAAAATGGGATTACAAAGTCCACAAATATACAATTTTTATCCAAAAAGGATTATCTTTTTTGGATAATCCTAATCGGATAATGAAGATTCCCGCTCGTCCCCGTCATCC
>DGTW01000052.1 GCA_002393835.1 Treponema sp. UBA4326 | reverse complement strand
ATAATTGCCTTTTCATCAATGTATGAATTCGTGGCGATTTCGTGAAGGAGGGAAATGCCGCCGTAGTTTCTGACTAGCCAGGGACCGAAAGCATAGTTGTTTGAGTAAGAATAATAGACTTCCGGGGAGCTGGATTTGTATTCAAGACCAACATCAGCATAGTGGCGGTTGAACATGGGAAGGCGGGAAACAGGTGCGTCGTCTTCGCTGAAGTCTGGGTCAAGTTCTTCAAGGCTTCCATGCATTATGTCTTCGCATAGCATTGATTTCATTTCGTTCCACGCCGTTGAGCTTACAAGTCCTTTTTCCATTGATTTTACGCCGAAGTCAATCATGTGCTGGAATTCATGGGCCAGCGTTGAATATACAGTGCTTGTGTAGTTTACGGCATAGTAGCCATCAACATAAAAATATTTTCCCTTGTTTGAGTATTTGTAGACAGAACTTGAAGAAGAGAGGGCGAAATAATCTTTTGCGTAAAAGTATCCAACAACATCGCCTGAGTTTGAGCCGTTTGAGAAATCTTTACCGATGTCGTAAATCACAATGTTCACTTTTGTGCCGGTCTCGCTGTAGTTTTCCATTGAAACTTGTGATGAAAGGCTTGTGTTTGTTGAAAGATTGTCTGATTCTTTTCCGAAGACATTGCGGATTTTGTCGTACATTGCGTCAAAATTTGCGGCTATGTTTCCAGCTATTTGGGAATTGATTTTTTCTCCGCTGGCCGAGGAAGAAGACCAGTTGTCCGAGACTACCCAGACATAGCAGTTTTCGCCCAAGGCTCTGAGTGTGGCAGTTTCTGCCTTAAAAGTCGATATGTTTGAGTCCTGGTCTATGTAAATCGAGCGGCTGGCAGAACCTACATCGCTCTGGCTGTAAAGGATCGGCGTAACTTGTGAAATCGTGCTTGCTGCCCTGGATGAAGATTCTTCAACTTGGGGAAGGGCGAGATTTAGGGAAAGGCTGGTGCAGTTGCGGTTGGGGCGACTGTGGCCGGATGAAGAAGACGAGCTTGTGCCTGATGACTCGGCCTCGCTGTCTCCGTTTGAAAGGGAGAGCCCTGTGGCTGAGCTTATGTATCGGGTGTAAGAAGATGAGATTGCCGTGCTCGTAGGGTTTGTTTTTGTGAGGTAGAGCGTCTTTCCGCTGGAAAGACCGGCGATAGTTACGCTTGAAAGTGATGATGATATTTCAAAAATCTTTGAGTCTTCAGAATATGTGAATGTGGCTGCATTTGAGCTTGTCGTGGTTGTTCCAGAAGATGAGCTGCTTCCTGTTCCAGAAGTCGAAGTTTCACTTGTGCTTGTTCCTGTTGAAGTTGATGTACCGGAAGTCCCGCTTTTCCATGTTGTGGTGCTCGTTCCGGAAGATGACCCTGATGAATCTGCTTCTGTGCTTGCAATCTGATTGTCGCAAGACATAAGGAGAAATACAGCCGGAATTAGTGCAAAAATTGTCTTTTTCATAAAAACACCTCACTTCGTAAGATACATAAAGTATAAATTGAAGCGAGTCTTTGGACTTGTGAGGAGCGTTAGAAGATGATAAGAGATTTATAAGGCTTGGGGGAGACCCTGGGAACCCCTGACACCCGACTTTAATATCTTGCGAATTTATTTTATAATACTCTCCATGAACAAAGTGAACATCAAATGCATGGCCTCTGCAGGGGCTGTAATTCCTGCTTATAAAACAAGCGGTGCTGCCGGGGCTGATATCTGTGCCCTTTTGAGCGAGCCTGTCATCATCAAAAAGGGGGAGAGGGCAATTATTCCGACCGGCCTTTTCTTTTCTATTCCAGAAGGCTACGAAATTCAGGTTCGCCCCCGCTCGGGTCTTGCGGCAAAAAACGGCGTCACTGTCCTGAACACACCTGGCACCATCGATTCGGACTACCGGGGTGAGTTAAAAGTCATCCTCATAAATCTTGGCAGTGAGGACTTTACCGTAAACAGCGGGGACAGAATTGCCCAGATTATCGTCGCTCCCGTCACAATCGGCTCTTTTGAGCTTACAGATTCCCTTGACGAAACGGAGCGTGGAGCCGGCGGCTTCGGTTCAACTGGTAAATAATGGCATCGCTGGTCTGGAAATTTAAGCGTTTCCTAAACAAAAAAAAAGAAGAATATCTCGCTAAACTCAGAAAGACAAGGGTTTTCATCCCGCTAAGTCGCTTTTTCATGGCTCTTTTTTATTTCAGGCGTTCGTGGGAAGAAAGTCGGGCAAAGAAAAAGCTTGATGAAGTTGCAAAGAATGCCATCCAAAAATTTGCTGAATTCAACCTCGTCAATTCTTTGGCTCATGTCTTTGCAAAAATCTTAGCCTTTTTCCGTCTCAAAAAACTTTCTTTTATTATTTCGACTTCCATGCAGGAGTCCAACGGAATCAACCGTCATGTTCTCTTCCGTTATCTTATGAAGGAGCTTTTCCTGTATTTTTTCATTGCCTTCATATTCTTCTTCATGGTCTTTTTCGTAAACCAGATTCTTCTTGTGGCGGAGAATATCCTCAAAAAGCATGTGCCTGTTTTTGATGTAATGCGCCTCATCACATATTCACTGCCCATGGTAATCGCCCAGTCGGCTCCATTTGCCACTCTTGTAGGCTTTCTCATGTGCCTGGGCCGCCTTGCTTCTGAAAACGAAATCCTTATTTTGAGGGCAAGCGGTCAGAACTACAAGGTGATTTTAAAGCCCGTCCTGCTTCTTGGTATCCTCATTTCCTTCGCCTCTTTTTTTGTGAACGACTATCTTCTTCCCTTGGGAACAATCAACTACAACAAGCTTTACCGCTCAATCCTCACATCAAACCCGGCCGTGGAGCTGGAGTCCAATTCAATCAAGCGAACCAACGACAAGACTCTGGTAATCGGGGAGGTCAACGGAGAGAATGTGAGCGACCTGATTTTCTTCGACACTGACACTAATGGCGGTCAGAGAATCATCGTGGCTGACAAATCCGTGGTCAAAAAATCCTCTGCCCCCGGCGTCCTTATGAAGCTCATCATGAATGATGCCAGCGTGGTCATGTTCGACAGGGACAAGAAGAATGACTACGATGTGCTTACCAGCGAGACTGTGGAGCTTAACATCTTTGAGTCAACTTTCCTTGAAAATGACAGGGCAGTTTCTCCCCGCGAAATGACCAGCTACGACCTTTACAAGGAAATCCGGGCAATGAAAAACGATGCCGATGTCACCAAAAAGAAACGCAACCGCTACAATCTGGAGATGGCAAAAAAATTCTCGGTTCCCTTCGGCTCTATTTTCTTCGCAATCCTCGCCATGCCCCTTGCCCTTATTTTCGGAAAGCACAACGGCCAGACAATCGGTCTTATCATCGGCCTTTTTATCTCAGTCTTTTACTGGGCGGTCAGCATCGTCGGGCAGATTTTCAGCTCACGAAGCGGCGTTTACGGAATCACGACCATGTGGGCGCCTAACATTCTTATCGGGCTTGCAGGAATTCTTTTCTATCTGAGGCTTCTGCGCAAATGAAAATCGTCGAGTATCTTTTCAGAAAAGTCATTCCTCTCTTTCTGGGTGCCCTGGTTTTCTTCGGCCTGGTCCTCGTCATGGTCGATTTGATGATGAACCTCTGGAATTTCATCTCAAACGGAGTTCCGGGGCTAAAAGTCCTTCGCATTATGGCCCTTTATATTCCAAAATGCCTCTGGTACGCCACACCGATTGCCATTCTCTTCGCCGTTTCCTACACTTTGAGCGACTTGTACGCCAACAATGAGCTTATCGCAATTTTTGCCTCGGGAATTTCCCTCACAAGATTCACTTTTCCACTTCTGGTTTTTGCCTTTGGCATGAGCTTTGCCCTTTTCTTCTTTGATGATAAGGTCGTTGTCCCCACTTATGCAAAAAAGACGGCCGAGCAGGAAGAGGCCTTAAAAAAGGACAAGAGCCTCAACAATGACAAAATCGTAATCCTCAGCGAGAACGGCAACATCACATATAAGGCCGAGTTCTATGACGACACGGCCAAAAGGCTTACTTCGGTCTATCTGATTATCCGTAACGATGACAAGACCCTCAATTCGATTATCCGTGCTGACTCTGCCAGCTGGCGGGAGGACAAATGGATTCTTTCGGGCGGAATCCAGTATACCCAGAAGGACGGCACGATTTCCGTTGGAAGCGTCACAAAGGAAATCATGGAACGCCTCACGGAGCCGCCTGAGACCTTCCAGAACAATGTAATTTCCGTTGAGACCGTAGATTCAAAGACAGCCAAAGTCTACATCGAGCACCTGCAGAAGGCTGGTCTTCCCTTCGCCGAGCCTTTGAGCCTTTACTACAAGAAATTCGCCTTTCCTTTCATTCTCTTTATCGTAGTTTTCCTTTCAGTCGGCCTTTCAGGAAAGACACGAAAGAATGTCATGCTTATGAGCCTCGCTTCCTGCATCAGTGCGGCGGTTCTCTTTTATGTCACCCAGATGGTTACCATGCTGCTGGCAAAATTCGGCGCAATCTCTCCCTTTATGGGGGCCTGGTTCCCGGTCTTCATGTTCGTCGTGATAGCGACTGTGGTTTTGCGCTATGCCAGAACCTGATTCTGCCATCTTTTCACTTATCCGTTTCCAATTCTCAATTTTTTTGCTATAATCCTCCCGTAATGATAGAAAATATTTTTGACATTAAGCACGAGTCTTCTGATGGCGCATCCCGCACGGGAGTCCTTCATCTTCCCCACGGAGACGTTCAGACCCCTGTTTTCATGCCTGTTGGAACCAACGCCACCGTCAAGGCACTCACAAAAGACGACCTTGAGGAAATCGGTTTTGAAATCATTCTTGCAAATACATATCACCTTTATCTGCGTCCGGGGCCTGACATCATCGAAGAGGCGGGCGGCCTGCACGGATTTTCAGGCTGGAAAAGAAATTTCCTCACCGATTCTGGCGGCTTTCAGGTCTGGTCTCTTTCAAAACTCAGAAAAATCACCGAAGAGGGCGCTCTTTTCTCTTCAAACATAGACGGAAGCCGCCACATGTTCACCCCGGAGCGGGTAGTGGACATTCAGTGCCAGTTTAACTCTGACATTCAGATGCAGCTTGATGTCTGCACGGGCTTCGGAGTGGACAAAAAAGAAGCCCTTCACGCCCTTGAAATCACCAAAAACTGGCTTCGCCGTGCCAAGGAAGAGTGGATTAAAAAATGTGATTCCGGCTACAAAGGTGTCCTAATGCCAATCGTTCAGGGAAATTTTTTCGAGGATTTACGAAAACACTCAGCCGAGTTTGTCAGCGAAATGGACCTGCCTGCAATCGCCATCGGAGGCCTTTCTGTAGGGGAGCCGCCTGAGCTTTTCGCTTCAATGCTGGATTTCACCGTGAACTATCTTCCCAAAGAAAAGGCAAAATATGTCATGGGAATCGGCACCCCGGACTACATTTTGGATGCCGTTCATTCTGGAATCGATATGTTTGACTGCGTTCTTCCCACCCGAAATGCCCGAAACGGAAGCTACTTCACCCGGGACGGAAATCTGCCGATAAAACAGGAGAGGTTTGCCCGAGATTTTGGCCCCCTTGATCCTGAATGTAACTGCAAGGTCTGCCGCTCTTATTCCCGAGCCTATCTCCGCCATCTTTTTAAGTCACAGGAAATTTTGGGAAGCATGCTTGCAAGCTATCACAACTTATATTTCCTCCACAACATGATGGCCGAAATCCGTAACGCTATCCAAGAAAACAGGTTTGAAGAATATAGAACGAATTTCTTGAAGCGATACCATTCGGATGCTTGGAAAATTAGGAATTAGGAATTAGGAATTAGGAGTTAGGAATTAGGAGTTAGGAGTTAGCAGGTAGAAGTTAGCAGGTAGCAGAGAGCAGGTAGCAGGGAGCAGGTAGGAGTTTGGGGGCTGCCGTGCTACTTCGCCTATGGGCTATGCCCATAAACCCCCAGACTTGATACAGTGCTTTTTTTTTGTATAGTATTTCTAGAAAAAGGAGATGCTATGTCTGAAGAAACTGTAAATTCAATGAAGTTTTGTTCAAATTGTGGAGCTGAACTTCCTCAAAATGTGAATTTTTGTCTTAAGTGCGGAGCAAAAGCGGGGGATACAAAAGTTAAAAATGAAAAATCGGCTTTAAAAAGTTTTTTCAAAAATCCTTTTGTGATTCCGTCAATTGTTGCGTTTTTATTTTCAATTCTGCTTTATGCTGCAACTTACAATATCTTGAACGATTGGGACTTGGGAAAGGGAAGAGGTCTTTTCATTTATTTAATGATTTTTGAACTTGCGTCTTGTTATTTTGTCGGTCAAGTTCGACTTGGCAAGCTCAGACCTCAGTAGGAGAAAGAGTTGTCCTGTCTGTGCTGGAAATCTTTATATTGATTGTTTTCTCTATTCCTCTGAAGGTAAGTTTCCTTCCTGGTATAGTTGCAGAAGCTGGTTTGATTTTAAGCATTGCCTGCAGTTTGATGCTTTTTGCGGCTTTTGTTGTGATTCCGTTTTTGCCGGTTAAGTTTAAGAAAAAGTGTGTTTATTCAGGAATTGCTTTGCTGATTTTCATTGTGGCGGAAGTTGGTTGTGGTGTTTTCCTAGGTCTGTCAGTGGCTTCAGTAACAAAAACTCCTTCCGAAATTGAACGAACTGAGGTTTTATCTTCTTCTTCTGACATACCGGGCGGAGCGGTCGCCATCACTTCATCTGATATTATCAAGAAATTTCTAAGCCCACAGACTTTTTCTTATTCGTATTCAATGCCCTCTCGTACTGCAAAATATATTGAACTTGATACTGCTGGCGTAAAAAGAATCTCTATTGATGCAAATTGTGACTCTAATGGAACCCAACTAAAATTTGACTTGCTGCCAGATTTGAATGCTTTCAATGAGTTTTCAAACAGTTCTGTGAATGGCGAATATACTCGTTGGATGAATTTCGATTATCTTGGAAAAAACTATATGCGGGAAATTGAACTTGACAAATATCCTTATGGTTCGAAATTTTATCTTGCACTGAAAAATAGAAACTGGGCTTTTGACGCTTTTGTCACAATAAAAATCACATATTACTACAACTGATTTGCGTTAATCGAGTTGATTTACAACTTTCCCTAAATCTTCACTTTTCCTAAAAACAAATCCACTGCGTTGATGTGATGAACGCCTTCCTGCTGGTCCTGGAATTTGTCGAGGGAAATTATGTAGCGCGGATAGCCGTCTTTTATGCTTCTGAACGGACGGTATTCGCGCTCTTTTATTTTTTCGGTGGTTTTTTCATCTTCTCCGTGCAAAGTGTAAGTGACTTGAATATAGGCATAGGATTGATTTTTGTCACGCACGATAAAATCACACTCAAATTTTCCAATTATTCCGACACTGACTTCGTACTCATGGCTTCTTAAGTAAAGGTAAACAAGATTTTCAAGAGTCGGTCCAAAACTCATGCGGTTGTCGGTATTTGTTGAAAAATAAATCGCCATATCTGCGAGATAGTATTTCTGCTCCCGCCTTATCGCCTTCTTGCTTTTCAAATCGAATCTGTTGCATTCATATATAATTTTTGCCTTTTGCAAGTCTTCAATGTAACTGCGGACTGTTGTCGCTTTTGTTGAGAATCCTTCATTTTTCAAGCAGTCGATTAAATTTGAAATGGAGAAGGGGGATGAATAATTGTTTATCAGAAAACTCTGGACGCGCTCATAGACGGCTATGTTTGAGATTCTTTTTCGTGTTTTTACATCTTTCTCAAAGATTTCGGAGATTATTCCTCTTGTGTATGTTTGCCTTGTTGATGTGTCTGGAAATTCCAAAGTTTTCGGAAAACCACCGTTCAAAATATATTCATTGAATTCTTTTTCTGAATCTGGATTGATTTTGAGTTTGAAGAATTTTTTCATTTCGATAAATTCCTGAAAATCAAGCGGAAATGTCTCGAATGAAAGGTAACGCCCGGTGAGTTTTGTGGTGATTTCCTCGCTCAAAAGATAGGAATTTGAGCCCGTCAAAAAAACTGAGTATCCTTCTTCTGCATAAGATTGGACTACGCTTTCGAACTGCCGTACATTCTGAATTTCATCAATAAAAAGGTAGTGGAATCCTTCGCCTGTAATCATGGACTCGATTTTTTCTTCTAACCGTTCCGGGGTTTTAATGTTCTTGAAGCCTCTTCGGTCGAGCGGAAGATAAATGATTTTTGATTCATCCACGCCTTTTTGCAGAAGTTCGTTTATCACGGCTTTGAGAATGAAAGATTTTCCGCATCGCCTGATTCCTGTTATGACTTTTATTATGTCTGAATCGTAAAAATTTCTGAGGCGAGCAAGGTATTTTTCGCGGGGGTATACGGCACTGAACATAGGGATAAGCTTCTCCTTTCTGAAATGATTATATCATTAAATGGCGTTTCCGGGTACTCTTTTTTAATAAAATTCATTTTTAGTCCCCTGAAATCGATTCTTCTAAAATACATTGGTGACAATTTTTGAAATTTGTGCTTTAATATGTTGGAGTTATGATGAAACGAGCATCGTTGTTAATAATTGGAATATTCCTCTCGGCATTTGTTTTCGCTCAGGAAGAGCCAGCTGCCCCTAGCGAAGTTGATTCCGTTTCTGTTGAAGCAGAATCTTCTGTTGAAGCGGCTGCTCCTGCCCCAGAAAGCGAAAATCCAGCCCCGGCTGTTGACAATACTGAATTTGACGCAATCTCCGGTGCTGCAAAGGATGATGGCGAAAAAGAATCCCTGGGCGGGGTGAGCGAGGTTCCTGCGAAAAAACGCCCGAAGACTCCCGATCCCGAAAAAATCACCGAGCTTGACAACACGGACCCTGAGGGAAAAGAAAAAAATGCCGAAGTCCTGAAATTCGGTCTTGAAGAAGATATTTCTGACCTTCTTGACAAAATGCTTCAGAAAAAAGATGTTCGCTTTGTAAACGAAGCCTACGATTTGTTTCAGGAAACAAAATCAGTTTCAATCCGGGAGAAAATCCTTAATTTCTTCAGGCAGATTGAAGACCCTTGTCTTGAAGATTACGCCGTCACGATTCTAAACGACCCTTACGACGAAAAAACTTCCACCGTAAACGCCTGTTTTTCCTATATTCAGGCCATGAAGACAAAAGCCGCCCTCCCGGCAACGATGACCTTACTCGAAAGCGACAATGAAGAATATTTCACCGGGGCTCTTGAGACAATCGGAAAAATCGGCGGAAGCCGGGAAGCTGTCTTCATAACAGAATACCTTGAGCGGGAAGATTTGACCGTCGCCCAGAGACAGAGCCTTGTCCGGGTTCTCGGTCAGCTTCATGCCGTCGAGACTTATGACAAGCTTGTTGAATATGCCGAGGACGAGGACGAGAATGCCTTTGTCCGCATGTACAGCGCAGAGGCCATCGGTGAAATGCAGAAGAGCGGGGGAGACGAAATCCTTGCCCGCCTCTTTGAAAGCGACAACCCCAATTTAAGGCAGTATGTGGTCAAGGGAATTGCCCACTACAAAAATGAAGAGGCAAAAAAAGTCCTGATTCAGGCTCTCAAGGACAGCCACTACAAAGTCCGTCAGGAAGCCGTGAGTGCAATAAAAGAAAATGATGTAAAAGAAGCCGATGAATATCTCATTTACCGTGCCAAAAATGACCCTGTTCAGGCCGTAAAAAACGACTGTATCGACACCCTGGCCTCACTCAATACCGAAAAAGGAAATGAATTCCTTATGCAGCAGATTACCGACAAGAAAATTCCTGACGGTCCCAAGGCTCGTGTTGCAAAAGCCCTTCTTGAAGCTGGGCGGGGAATTTCAGAAATCGCAGAGCTTACCATGGAGACAGTAAAGGATGACCGCCGCAAGCAGCTTCGTTACGCTCTCGGAAAGGAAATCGCAAAGTATTCAAATCCGGCTTTCGCTGATGTCACTCTGGAATTCCTGAAAAACAAGGATACATCGACAATCGGAACTGGACTCGACATGTGGGCAAAGGGCCGCTACTCAAACTGCGAGGCAGAGGTAAACGCCCTGGCTGACAAGGCCGACCTCAACGCAAAAAACAAGAACCAGCTGGCGATAAAGGCAGCCCGACTTCTTGGCCGTGACCTTGAAAAGCAGACTGAGGAAAAGGACAAGGAGCGGGAAGCCAAGGAAGCCGAAAAAAAGGCTAAGGAAGATGCCAAAAAAGCCGCCATCAAAAAAGCCCTCTCCCCGATGAAAGCCGAGCCAAAGCCAGAGCCGAAAGAAGAGCCCAAAACAGAGGCAAAAGAGCCTGAGACAAAAGATCCAAAAAGCGGCATAGGCGACGCAAAGTAGTTAGTTTTTCTCCAAAAAAAGCACGGATTTTAACTTTTCCTCACTTTTTATTTGACAATATGGAATTTCGTTCTAGAATTGAATTTGATGAATACTTAATTTTGTCAAAATAAAGGAGGAAAATATTTTGAAAAAATCACTTATTTGTCTTACTTTGGGTGCACTTGCCATGCTCGGTATGTCTTGCAACGAAAAAAAAGCTGCCGTTGCGGAAAAATCTGAAGTTCAGAAAATAATCGAGCAGGCTCAGACTATGAGCTTCGACGAGCTTTGCAAAAAGGCCATCGAAGAGTCCAAAAATGCCACAATCAAGGGTATCGGTAACTCTAGCCGCGGTAAAACTGCTGGAGCAGCCTTCATCAAGTACCTTAAATCCCTGGATTCAAGCTATGCCGGAAACATTGAGTGGTCTCAGCCAAAGAACAACTCAATTTTCACGACTCTCACAGTGGATTACAGGTCATCAAATCCTGAGTACTTTATGACCCTTATTCAGGACGGAAACCAGATTCAGTCTAAGATGATGGACACTGGAATCCTGCGTACATTCATTCCGAAAGAGTGGGCTGAGGCAAACAAACTTTCAGCCGACAAATATCCTGAGCTTCTTTCTTTGCAGACCCTCAACAAAGTCTTCATGTACAATACGGTCGGCGGAGCTGACTTCAAGAACTGCTGGGATTTCGTCTCAGATGGAAAATCAGGCATGTACATGGATGTAAACTCTGAGCTTGTGGGAAAGAACTTCCTTTATATGCTTTCTTCTGACAAATACTCAACCTGGCTTAAAAACGCATTCGAGGCCCTTCCTGCAGAAAAACAGGCTACTCTCAAACCAACCATTGATGAGTGCGCTACAGTCGCAAAGAACTACGGAATTGCCGGTGCCAACGCAAAATATGGTCTTGCATGGACAAAACTTTGGGTCAAAAACTACAACGCTATGACTGATGACGGCCCGATTTGTAACGAGCTTGTCTCAAAATCAGCCGCAGGTGAATTCGCCCTCATCGTTTACTCAAAGCTCCGTTCTGTCTCTGAGACTGCCGACGCTTCTGTAAACAACATTGCTGTCGCAGCTTACAAAGACGGCTACAAGGGTATCGGCGGATACGGCTACTGCCACTATCTTGAAGTCATGGATTCATCTCCATATCCATGGACTGCATGTGCCTTCATCTCATTCATGGTTACAAAACTTGACGGTTTCGCAGCCTGGGGTAAGGACATGGGCGGATATTCTGCTAACCCGGCTCTTGCTGCTGAGAACGAGGCAAAATATCACC
>DGTW01000338.1 GCA_002393835.1 Treponema sp. UBA4326 | reverse complement strand
TGCCTGCGTTGAGCGGGATTGAAGATTTGGCCATCTCGTCCTTTACGGTCGGGTTTCGGTCAAGGTCACTCTTCGTTACGAGCGTGAGGAAAGGAACCATAAGCTGGTTAGCCTCAGGAACATGACTGTGGGGATAAATGCACACATTCTCGCCCGGCTCAATTCCAGCCGCAAGATAGTCAATCACAAGCTCTTTTGTATTCTCGCTGATTTTGTCGAAAGCGTCATGATCTGTGAGGACCTGATAATCCGCAATCAAAATCATCGTTGGAACGCCAAGTTTTGAAAGGCGGACGCGGTTTTTGAGCGAGCCGAAATAATGCCCGATGTGAAGGCGGCCAGTCGGTCGGTCACCGGTCAAAACACGGTATTTTTTGGGATTCTGGGCAATGTCTGCCTCGATTTTTTCGCTCATTCTCATGGCTTCAGCCAGGATTTTATCTGCATTTGTTTCTAATTCTTCTGACATAATTTCCTCTTTTTAATTCGAGGATTATATCAAAAGGCAGAAAAAAAATATATACTCTTTCATCATGAAAAAACTTGCTTCAATCGAAAAACTGGAAAACTGGATAGATTCATATCTCAACTTCGAGAAAACCCCAAAAAAGAACATTTTCTGGCTGGACACAATGCGCTTCTTCTGCGATAAATTCGGCCAGCCACAGGATTTCGCCCCCTGTTTCCATGTGGCGGGCAGCAAAGGAAAAGGCTCGGTCTCAACCTTCATTGCCTCAATCCTCGACGAGGCCGGCTACAAAACAGGACTTTACACTTCCCCCCACATTTTGGATTTCATCGAGCGGGTTTCAAGCCCCAGCGGCCCCTTTGAGGAAGAAGCTTACAACCGCGCCGTCGAAGAAATCATGAACGGAGTCAAGGCCATTCCGACCGAGGAGCTTCCGGGGCAGCGCCCTATAACCTGGTTCGAGCTTGTCACGCTTTTTTCATTCTTGGTTTTCCGACAGGCAAAAGTAGACTGGTCCGTTTTTGAAGTGGGCATTGGAGGACGGCTGGACTCAACGAACGTCGTAAACCCAAAGGTTTCGGTTATCACACCCATTGAACTTGAGCACACGGAATTTTTGGGCGACACTCTTGAAAAAATTGCCTTTGAAAAAGGCGGAATCATAAAGGAAAACACGCCCGTCGTAATTGCCCGCCAACGACCGGAAGTTCGTAAAGTTTTTGAGAAGATTGCAAAAGAAAAGCAGGCCCAGGCAATTTTCGTGGAAGATGCGATTCAAGACTTGGATTATAAGATAAAAAATATATCAGATTGTATAAAAAATAATACAAATATAACTATCGGTAGTCAAGATTTTAAAGAAGATGTTATAAAAAATCATACAATCTCACAAGAAAACCGCAACATTTCACTAATGAATGTTAGTTTTTCTTCAAAAATTTTAAAAAGACCTATACAAACAGATACGCTATTGGTCGGCCGTTTTCAGGCTGAGAATGCCGCGCTTGCAACCCTTGCTGTAAAAACAGCCCTGCCGAACATTAGTGAGGATGCGATTGAAAGGGGCCTGGCAAAAGCAAAGCTCCCTGCCCGATTTGAAATCGTTCAGAAGCCAAAAGGCTTTGAAAACATTCCCTTTCTCGTAATGGACGGAGCGCACACAGTCAACAGCGTCCGCTTCACAATGGAGACGATGAATCAGGTTTTCGGAAAAACTGACGGTCGTAAGGAAAACATGAATCAATTTTCAGATGACACTAACAGTCGTTCGCAGGATACCACATGGGATAAAACCCTTCTTTTCGCTTGTGCGGCCGACAAGGACGCAGCAGACATTGCCCCGCTTTTTAAAAATCAGTTTGAGTCGGTATTTTTGACAAAACCCGGAAACGTAAAACAGTCAGATTTGGAAAAGCTCGCAAAGGCTTTTGACAAGGCAGAAATTCCCTACGACCTCAACGAAGATTTTGAAAAGCAGATAAAAAAAGCGTTCGACCATGCGAACGCTAATAAATCGATTTTGCTTGTGACAGGCTCCTTCTACCTGATTGCCGAAGTCAAGAAATTATTGGTATAAAAAAACTGCCGCAAGGATGCGGCAACAAAGCAAAGAGAGAAAATTCAAACGGCAAAGTCAATGATATTTGCCGCGTTTACCTAGAGGTGAACAGAATTTTCTCGTAATTCTCTAAGAGTGTACATTACATGGATGTAATGTACACTCTAGGAACGCGCTTTGAGATTCCGCAGGTAATTTCGTAGGAAATCGTGTTGGTCGCCCGGGCGATTTCCTCGGCACTCTGCAAAGCCCCGCTTTCAGCAGGTCCGAAAATCACGGCCTCATCCCAACGTTTGACTTCGCTTTCTTTTCCCAAATCAATCATGCACTGGTCCATGCAGATACGGCCTCGGACAGGATAAGGCTTTCCGCCGACAGCGACTTTGAGGCCGCCACCTTCTCGACCCTCGTTAGTCTGGTTGAACCTTCGGAAGAGACCATCATCATAACCAATCGGAAGAACCCCGATGTCGGTCTCCCGGGAAGAAGTCCAGGTGCGGCCGTAGGAAATTGAATGCCCCACGCCGAATTTTCTGATTGCGACCACTTTTGAGACAAGGGCCATAACGGGCTTGAGCTCAATTTTCTCGTTTTTTCCTTCAAAATATTCTTTAGTTAAATCTCCCGGATAGTAGCCATAACAGATGATTCCAGGCCGACACATATCGAGGTGCATTTCAGGATTGTTAAGCGTGAGGGCTGAATTCGCGCAATGACGAATTCCGGGGTCGATTCCAAGCTTTTTTACCTGCTCGCAGGCAAAGCAAAAGCGCTCGAACTGTTTTTTTGTGTATTCAATGTCATCAGCATCAAGCAAGTCACCTACGGAAAAATGGGTGCACATACCGCCAAGCTTCAAGACCTTTGTGTCCTCAATCATCTTGGCAAAAAAGGGAGCTTCTTCCGGCAGGCAACCGATCCGCCCCATTCCAGTGTCAACGGCAAGGTGAACAGGGAAATCTTTTTTGCCCAGCCTGAGGCATGAGACGGCTATTCCAGTAATATATTCCTCGTCGAATGCAAGTGGTGTCAAATCATTCTGAACCAAATCATCCATTTCGTCAGGAGAACAAAGACTTAAAACCAGAATCGGGCATTTTATTCCTGCCTCACGAAGCTGTATTCCCTCGCTGATTGCGGCCACTGCAAAATAATCGGCCCCGCACTCAATGGCGACTTTCGCGCACTGAACGGCACCGTGTCCGTAAGCGTCGGCCTTGATAGCCACGCACATTTTTGAAGATGGATTTATTTTTGAGCGGATAAGGCTAATGTTGTGACGGAGATTGTCAAGGTAAATTCGGGCGATTGTAGGTCTCATTCTTTCATTCTATTGACTTGGATTTTTTTGTGCAACAAGCGACTTCTTTCGCACACTTTTCCCTAATTCGGCTTCTGGAAAAGTTCTACTTGTGGAATATCAATTTTTTTTCTATAATTACCGAATCTAAAAGTATAGGAATTTTTATGAAATCAGTATTGTACAGAGGAATTTACATTTCACTGGCAGCCACTACACTCACTTTTTCATGTGCCACGACAAAGACTGCCACAAAAAACGAAACTCAGGAAATAAAAACGGTCATTGAATCAACAGAAAAGGCTGAGCCCAGCGAAAGTGACCTTTACGCTCAAAAAGTCGCCTCAGCAAAAATCTCTTTAATCTCAACTCCAAAAGAGCCAATAAAAGGAAGAATATTCACTTCTCCATATACCCTTCAAGTTCTCGATTCAGAGGGAAAAGCTGTCGAAGGATTTGAGCTTTCTGTAATCTATCCGTCAGGCAGGGAAAACGGCAGCATAGCCTTCGCAGAGACGGCCATTCTGACTGACTCGGAGGGCAAGGCTACATTCCTGCCTCCAACTCCAACCTGCTCATTCAATTCAGAAATCTCATTTTTCCCCCGTGGAAACACCGGAAACGAGGAAATCGCAAAAATCGCCTCAGAAAACACGATAAAGGCCCCATTCAGGGTTCAGACAGACTTAAAATCTGCCGGCGGGGTCATCGCAATCGTTGACTTCAACCAGAACGGAAAACCAATCACCTCAAATCCAGTTTCATCAACGAATATTCTCATGTCCCTAATGAAACTGGGCTTCTCACGAATCGGAAACATTGACCTTACGAATCAGGTTATCTCGGGGAACGATGCAAAAACCCTGGAGAAGGCAAAGGCACTCGTCGGAAACAATTCAAGTTTCCTTCTCTTCGGCACGATAAAAATCGACTCTTACGAGCGAAACGACGAGGGAAGCTGCTACAAGCTTCTCGCCGAAATAAAATGTATGAACTTAAAAACAGGAGAGATTACTTTCACTAGCGAGAAAACGGTTTCAGCAACGGACAAGAGTGACTGGACAGCACTCGACAACGCAAGAAAAGAAATCGCCAAAGACATCGCAAACGAAATCAAATACGGAATATAGCAATGCTTAATGCATAATTCAAAATGCTACATTAGAAGAGGAATTTTTTATGATTTACACAGACACGAGAGACAAATCCGTTAAGACCGACCTTAAGACTGCCGTAATGAACGGCATGAACGAAAAAACAGGCGGCTTGTACATTCCGACTTCCTTCCCGAAATTGCCGTCAAGTTTTATAAATAAAACTCCGGAGCCTTCTTTCAGGGACATCGCCTTTGAGATGGCGAAACCTTATGTTGACGGAGAAATTCCAGACAAGGACTTGCAGGCAATTATTTCTGATGCCTATCCATTTACTGCACCAGTAGTTCCAGTAGACAAGGTTTCTTATGTCCTTGAGCTTTTTCACGGTCCGACCTGCGCTTTCAAGGATTTCGCCCTGCAGATGCTGCCCTATCTTCTGACAGGCGCGCTTAAAAAGACGGGCGAAACGCGGGAGATCGTCATACTGACAGCCACCTCGGGAGATACCGGAAAAGCGGCTCTGGACGGCTTCCATGATGTACCCGGCACCCGGATCCTGGTCTTCTATCCGGAAGGCGGGACCAGCGTGATCCAGCGGCTGCAGATGAGCACCCAGGAAGGCGGCAACGTCTGCGTACTGGCCGTCAAGGGTAACTTCGATGATGCCCAGACGGGCGTTAAGCGTCTTTTCTCCGATAAGGAACTGGAAAAAGAACTAGCCGAAAGAGGATTTCTGTTCTCTTCCGCCAACTCCATCAACTGGGGGCG
>DGTW01000297.1 GCA_002393835.1 Treponema sp. UBA4326 | reverse complement strand
AACTGATCCATGATTCCGCAGTTAACGCCCATAAAATTGTGTTCGCTCATCTGCCCCAGTTTGGCTATTTCAATGCGGTCGATTCCCAGTTCAAAAGTGTCACTCACGGCATAGGCAAAACCACATTCAAGGGCCGAAGAAGAAGAAATTCCCCCGCCAGCCGGAACATTGCTGACCATGAGAATTTCAAAGCCGCAGGGAAGTTTGTAGCCCTGGGCCTTAATCTGGCTCAAAATTCCATTCAGGTAATTTGCATAGTCGTTTTTTTTGTCGTATGAAAAATTTTCTCCGATGTCAAACTCATAGCTTCCGGGAAAACGCAGGTCGTTATAGATGATTTTTGAATCAGAGCGCTTACGGATCGCAAGATAAAGATAGCGGTCAATAGCCGCAGGGAAAACCTTTCCGCCATTATAGTCTATATGCTCTCCGATGATATTGATTCTCGCCGGAGAAGCATAAACACGAACATCAGAAATCTCTCCTCCATAAAGCTCAACAAACTCGCCCGGTAAATCCTTCGGGTCATATTCCTTAGCAGTCAATCCCATAAAATTCCTCCAAGATGGAAGTTGAAAGTTGAAAGTTGAAAACTCGGGACGAGCGAGCGAAGCAAGCAATGTCCCGTGCCTAACTTTCCGTTTTCAGTTTTCCGTTTTCATCTTTAACACAGTCTTGTGCCAGTATTTTTCTCCGGGGCGTAAAATGCAGCTGGGAAAGTCCGGCTCGTTCATCGCATTTGGGAAGCGCTCGGTCTCAAAGCAGACGGCATCGTGCCTTTTGTGAGTGACGCCACCCTTTCCGAGAGCTCCTTCAAGGAAGTTTCCTGTATAGACATGAACTCCCCTCTGATTGGTGAACATTTCCATGTGAATGCCGCTTTCCTCGCTCCAGACCTCCCCCAGCCTGACAAGTTTTGTCTCGTCGGCATTAGTCACGAAGCAGTGGTCATAGCCGAAGGGATCATCTTTTTTTGTGAGTGCCGTATTCGCTCCGTCAGATTTCTCTGTTATAAGTTTTTCTATGTCCTGCCCGATTGTCTTTTCTTTCGTAAAGTCAAAGGACGTTCCCGTAACAGGGACAATTTCTCCGGTGGGAAGAAGCTCGCCGTTAGCCCTCAAAAATTTATGGCAGTCAAGCTGCAGATGATGATTCAATATGCTTCCTTTTCCGTTCAGATTGAAGTAAGCATGATTAGTCAGATTGATTGGTGTCGCCTTGTCGCTTGTGGCGCTGTATTCCCAAATCAGCTCATTTTTGTCATTTAGCTTATAAATCACGCACAAATCAAGGTTTCCGGGCATTCCCTGCTCGCCGTCAGGACTTTTCCGGGTAAATTTTACGCCCTCGCCCTCGCTGTCAGAATATTCTTCAGCTTTCCAGAGCATTTTTTCATAGCGTGTATTTCCGCCGTGAAGGGAATTCTTTCCGTCGTTCTTGTCGAGAAGATATTCTTTTCCGTCGAGGGTGAATTTTGCCCCGGCGATTCTGTTCGCAAAACGGCCGACAATGGCATTGTGTGAAGCTGTTCCCGCCTTCCATCCTTCAAGACTGTCATAGCCCAAAAGAATGTCGATTTTCTCCTCGTTTTTTGCCGGAAGGAAGAGATTAGTAATGGTGCAGCCATAATTCATCGCTGAAAAAGAAATGCTTCCATTTGAAACTGTGTATAAAGTAATTTCATCAGTAATTTTTTTAATATCTGTCATAAAATTATTGTGCAACCGATTGCACGAAAAGTCAAGAAAATTCTCCTTCTTTTTTACAGGCATGCAACAAATCGACCGAAGGCTTCTCTTCCATTCTTGTCGCACTTGTAAACTCCTGCATGTTCCAGAACCTTACTGAATACATGCCCGACCTCTTCTTTAAGGACTCTGTCGCATAGCTCTTCGCTCATTTTCGCAAAGTCATATTTCTGGCAGAGTTCTTTGCACCAGTCAGCGTGTTTCGCAATCTTTTCGATTGAAGAAATGTCCTTTCCAGAGCGAAGAGCATCGTTCAATTCAGAAAGCTCCGTCTTCAGTCTTCCAGGCAAAATCGCAAGCCCCATCACCTCAATCAGGCCGATATTTTCCTTTTTAATGTGATGAAGCTCCGCATGAGGATGATATACTCCCAGCGGGTGCTCTTCTGTGGTGATATTGTTCCGTAAGACCAAATCAAGCTCAAAATCATTTCCCCTTCTCCGGGCGATAGGATTGAGGGTGTTGTGTTTTTCGCCATTAGTCTCGGCAAAAATGAAGGCTTTTTCGTCAGTGTAAAGCCTCCACTTCTCCAAAACATGGTCTGCAAAGTCAACGAGACGCTCCTTTTTCGCCCCCCTCACACGGATTACGCTCATAGGCCACTTGATGATTCCGATTTTCAGGTCCTCAAAACCCTTTACGCTGAATTCTTTTTCAAGAGGAGCTTTTGCCATGGGGAATTCGTAAGCTCCGCCCTGGAAATGGTCGTGAGTCAAAATTGAGCCTCCGACAATCGGCAAATCGGCGTTGCTCCCGAGAATATAATGGGGGAATTTCTCGACGAATTCCAGAAGACGAGCGAAAGTCTTCCGGGTGATTGACATAGGACTGTGCTCATAATTGAAGACTATACAGTGCTCCTTGTAGTAGACATAAGGAGAATACTGAAAGCCCCACTTCTCCCCCGCAAGCTCAATAGGAATAATGCGGTGATTTTCCCGGGCAGGATGATTTACCCGCCCGGCATAGCCCTCGTTTTCCTTGCACAAAAGGCACTTTGGGTAGCCCGCCTGTTTCATAAGTTTTGCGGCTGCAATCGCCTTGGGATCTTTCTCAGGCTTTGAAAGATTAATCGTAATGTCAAGGTCGCCATATTCAGTTTTGGAAATCCATTTTAAGTCTTTCGAGACCCGGTAACGGCGGATATAGTCCGAGTCCTGAGATAATTTATAGAAAAAATCAGTCGCATCTTTTGATGATTTTTTGTAAAGCTCATTGAATTTTTTGATGATGTTTGAAGGCCGGTCAACCATTACGCTCATAAGGCGGGCATCAAACAAATCCCGGTAAACGATTCCTTCCCCACCAGTCAGTCCTTTTTCAACTGCATAATCAAG
>DGTW01000034.1 GCA_002393835.1 Treponema sp. UBA4326 | reverse complement strand
CAGTATGCCTTGTAGCCGTTGTACTGGGGCGGGTTGTGTGAAGCCGTTACGACAACGCCAGTCTGAGCCTTAAGCTCACGGATAGCATAAGAAAGCTCCGGGGTCGGGCGAAGGCCTGTGAAAAGATAAGCCTTGATTCCGTTTGCGGCAAGAATAAGAGCTGTAGCCTCAGCGAAAACATCTGAGTTCTTGCGTGAGTCATAGGCCACGACTGCGCTCAAAGTGCCGTCCTTTGCTTTCTGGGGGAAGGCTTTGAGGACATAGTTTGCCAGGCCCTGGGTTGCAAGGTTGATTTCAAGCGTGTTCATGCGGTTAGTTCCGCCGCCCATTACGCCGCGAAGGCCGCCCGTTCCGAATTCAAGCGTCTGATAGAAGCGGTCTTCAAGCTCTGCAAGAGCCTCTTTGTCCTCTGCCTTTGCAAGAAGGTCTTCAACTTCCTTTCGGAAGCGCACATCTTTTTCTTCGGCGATATATTTTTTCGCGCGTTCAAGGATTTCTGATTTTTCCATTTTATTCTCCTGTCTAATCTGATTTTTATCAAAATATCTTTAAAAGTATATCACAGGTCGGGAAGATTTGCCATTTTTTTTAGTGAGTTTTTTAAGAAATATTAAGAAAGTTCTTCTCGGGCAGCAATTATACTGCAATCCTGCACGAATCCTTGATTTTTTCGTAAATCAAGTTATACTGACTAATGTTATGAATCGATTCGATGCATTTACGAACAATACTATAATTTTGTTAGGGGGGGGCTCCCGACAAGTAGTGAACTGACCCCAAATTTTAGCACAGATACATTCTTTCTCAAAAACAGGACACGGATTTTCAGTCTGTCACTTAGGCTGATTCCGTGTCCTTTTTTATTTTAAATCTTGCGGATTTTCCGCAAACATGGAGGACTTTATGAAAAAGCTTTCAAAATTAGCAGCAGTTCTTGCATCCATTGCCCTTGCGTTCGGGGTTGTCTCGTGCAAAAACGACGACGAGGACTATCCCACCTACACCGTCACCGTGACCGCAAGCGAGAACGGCAGCGTCACGGCAAGCAAGACGAGCGGGCTTGCTTCCGGCGAAATGGTTACGCTCACCATTACAGCGGAAACATCAGACAGCTTCGACTGCACTCTTTCGGAGCTTTCCGTAAAAAACGGCGGCACTGATATTGAGGTAAGCGGAACAGGGAATGAAAGAACATTCACCATGCCAGCCGCGAATGTATCGGTGAGTGCGACATTCATCAAAACCACCTACATCGGAAGCAAAAAGCCGTCAAAGGCAAAAGCCGTTGGCGACATCGTTTTCAGTGACGGAAGCGCGACACCATACACTGATAATCTTACGCTTACTGGCGACCAGAAGGCAAAGGCAGTGGCAGTTATTTTCTATGTGGGAACAGATGTGAACGATGAAAGTTATATCAGTTTGATGCACTCCTGGATCGGGGATTACGAAACAGTTCGAACGCTCGGCGTTGGTTTGGCTCAGAGTTCCGACTCTTTAGAATGGTGCACGAGCTCTGCAAATGCCTACAACACAAACATTAAAGCAATCAAATGTACTCCAGAATCGACTGACGACCCTGACACCATCACTTTCTCCTACTACAAGAACGGAAGCACAAACTTTTCGAAAATTGGCTCTTATCTTTTCTTCCCAATCGATCCTGAGTCCGGAACCGGCAGCACCGGTGTCATCAATGTTAAAGCAGACGACACGGCGGACGAAGCGAAATATCCCGCATTCCACTTCGCGAAGAATTACGCAAATCAGGAAGGAAGCCATGTAAGCGGAACATCTTACGCCGAAGGGTGGTACATTCCTAGCATTGCGGAACTGTATGAACTTTTTAAGGTCGAGGCAACTGTAACTCCAGCAATTAATCTGTGCGGTGGCTCAATATTTCCACAGGAAACTTACTGGTCATCATCTCAATGTACAGACATTGATAATCCTGAGATTTACGCATGGGGTTTCTACAACGGCTATAATGGAGGTACAAAAAGAGTGTCCAAAAACTCTTCTAAAAATGTACGTGTAATTCACCAGTTCTAGCAGCATAATCCTTTGTCATTGACCGTAGGGCTGTCCTTTTCTTTTGGGGCAGCCCTTTTTTCTGAAAAAAAACGGACACGCTGATGGTTAATAGGCGCGTATGCACGCTGAGGCACGCAGATGTTTTTTTAAACCACAGATTACACAGATTACACAGATTTTTTTTATCTGCGTTAATCTGCGTTTATCCGCGTCTTTTTTATATCCGCGTCTTATTTTTCATCTGCCTTCAGAATCATCGCTCTTTCCCAGTCTAGCAACTCGTGCTCTTCAGCTGAATTTTCGCCTTTTACGTCGCAGAGGACTCGGAAAACCGGCTCTGTTCCGCTTCCACGCATCCAGATGTAGGCTACAGGACTCTTTGCTTTGTCGGAGAAGAGGATTTTCAGCCCGCCCTTTCCGTTTTTTGAGTAGTCAGCAAGGTTCCTTGTTTCTTCGATTCCGTTCGTGCCAATTGCCTCGTAGTTTTCGATTCCGTATTTCTGTGAAAGCTCCGCTTTTTTTGACTCCCATTCTTCCGCAAAGATTTTCTGGAATTTTCCTTTGAGAAGGGAGTGGTCTGTCGTCTTGATTTTGAGAATCGCACGCTCTTCGGCAACACCTGTCGTCGTGTATTTCGGCAAAGTCTCGATTACATCAAGAAGTGTGAAGTCATTTTTATATGGAAGATTCTGAGAGTCGCACCAGATGTGGAAAAGACCTTTGACAAGTTTTCCGCCCTCTTCGGAATCACGCAAGACAAGAAGTTTGACCAGGGCAAAAATCGTGTTGAGTGGGTCACGGACTGCCGCAGGGTGGGTGATGTTTCCGCCGTTGCTTCCTTCGCCCAAAATGCGCACGGTAAAGCCCTCGCTCCGCTTTTTTCTCGCCAAGTTCACCACATTTGCCTCGCCCACTTCCGCACGGAAAAGTTTCGCTCCAAAAGAAGAGCAGATTTCGTCAATTCTCATGGATGTCGGGCAGTTTGCCGCTACCGCAAGATTTTTTGAAGTATTTCCGCCAGTGACTTCATCAAGATATTTCATGTAAGAAAGCTCAGAGAGGACGGAGAGGGCAAAAACTTCCTGAGCCTTCAAAACTTCCGCCTTAGCTGATTTTTCGTTCCAGAAGACGATGTTTCCCCGGTCGCCGTCACAGTCAGGCATGTAGCCCAGCTTTACTTCAGCGTGTCCCTCTTTCTGCAATCTCTCCAGCTCAGCCGCACACCAGACGAGATTTTCTGGCTCAGGGATAATCGCATGGACGATTTTTCCCGGCTCGTCGTTGAGTCCGTAGTAAGAGATTCCCAAATCACGGAAGATTTTTGTGTCGATTGAGAGAGTGCGGGCAGAGCCGTTCATGTCGGCAACGATTCCGATTTTGTTTAAGGAAAGGCTCTCCTTGATTTTTGAGAAAAGCTTTTCCTGTTCGATTGAATTTGAGCTTGCGGAAATGACCTCTTTTGAAAAGGCTGTGTAGGCATTTTTTGCATCGACCTTTGCTTTCTGGCTCTGGGCGATTATTTCGTTTGCTTCGTTGCGGGCTTCTTCAGGGCTTTGGGCGGTTTTGAAAGATTTCTTCTGATTTAAAATTGACTTGATTCGCTCAATCTCGCTTTCTGAGGCACATTTTTCGTTTAAGGCCTTTACCAGCTTTGCGTTCTCGATTCCGTTCAAAACTCCGCCGTCATCAAGGCCGAATTTGATTCCGTTGTGGCCGATTGGATTGTGGCTTGCAGAAACATAGATGAAGCCACTTGCGACTTTTGAGTATGCCATAATCTCCGGGGCTGCGATAAAGCCCGGATATTTTACGCTGATTCCTTTTGAAACGAGAATGGGAAGCATGGCCTCGCAGATTGCCCTGCCGGTGGGGCGGGTATCCTGGCCCAAAATTACTACCGGCTTTGAAGTTTTTTCTAATATATAATCCGCAAAAACCTCGGCTGAGATTGCCGCAAGAATCCTGTCATTTTCGCTGATTTTTGAAGTATTGTCGTTTTCGTCGCCTGAGACAGCGAAGACTTTTCGCCAGCCCGAAGCTGATGTAATCATTCCGTGTTCCATAGCAATCTATTCTAACACGGATTCAATGCGGATTCAACACGGATAATTGACAGCTGATTCTTCACATGATAAAATATTTGTCACTATTATTAAAAAATAAAGGATATGCTTTATGAAAAACAAAATGCTTTGGATTGGTTCTGTAATCATCCTTATTCTTTCTGTAATTTGTTTCGTCGTTTTTGGCGTCGGAACCGAATTACTCCGTGCCATTAGCGGAGAAGGCAACGGCATCTCATTCGGAAAATACGACGGAAAGGATATCGTCCTCGCTCCGGGAACAGACTTTGCCAACGCCGTGCAGAATTACCAAAACTACTATCAGCAGCAGGGCATTGAGCTCAATCAGGGAACCTATCACTATATTTACAGCTACGCATTCAACGCCGCAGTTCAGTCCGCAACTTACAAAAATGCGGTCAGAAAATCTGGCTACAAGCCAAGCAGCGCCGCAATTTCACGAGTAATGCTTCCATACTTCCTCAACTCAGAAGGAAAATACGATCCAAAAATTTACAATCAGGTTTCAAACGCCGACAAGGAATCTCTCAAAAGCGACATCTCTAAGCAGCTTGTCTGGCAGAGATTCTCAAATGATAACTTCGGTTCATCAGACAAACTCGGTGACTATTCATTCTATGGTCTAAAATCAAGCGAAAAGGAAAGCACCTTCCTTGCTTCTTTCAACGAAGAAAAACGAGCTTTCGACACAGTTTCTTTCGATAAGGCCAGCTACCCTGAATCAGAAATCAAAAAATTCGCTTCTGAAAACGCCAGCCTCTTTGACAGCTACTCTCTTTCAATGATTACTGTAAAAGAAGAGTCTCAGGCAAAAAAATTGCAGGCTCAAATTGCTAACAATGAAGTCACATTCGAGGACGCAATCAAGGAATACTCAGAGAAATACTACACTGACGGTGACGGAAAAGTCAAAGAAAACTTCTCTTACCAGATCAAAGAAAACCTCGCAAATGCTGATGACTTCGCAAAAATTGACAGCCTTGCAAAAGACAGCCTTAGCGAAGTTATCAAGACAAACAGGGGCTTCTCAATTTACAAAGGCACAGGTGACAAGACGGCCGCTAATTTTGAAGACAGCAAGACTCTTGATGCAGTCAAGGCTTACATCAAGGCAAACAAATCAAGCCTGATTGATGACTACTTCACTGAAAAGGCAAAGGCATTTATCGCAAACGCAAAACTCGAAGGCTTTGACAAGGCCGCAGCCACAGCCGAGGTTGAAGTTGTTAAACTGCCGGCATTCCCGCTCAACTACGGAAGCGTTCCTCTTGCCGACAAAATTGACGCTTCAAAGGCTCCTGCTTTTGCAAACGCAGGCTCAAACGAAGATTTCCTTAAAGCCGCATTCTCAATGAAAAAAGGCGACATCTCTGAGCCAACAACACTCGGAAACTATGTTTCTGTCTTCCAGCTTACTGACATTCAGAACGAAAAGGCTGATTCAGAAAAGCTCGAAAAACTTCCAGAAGAAATCACAAACTACGACCAGAGCAGTGCTCAGGATGTGATTCTCGGCAGTCCAAAAATCGAAAATCATGTTTCTGAAGTATATTTCAACAAAATCGTTTCAAAATAACAGTGACAGATTATTCTGAAGAAATGCCCTGTCTGGTGAAAACCGGTCAGGGCTTTTCTCTTTCTTACAAAAACAGGTTTCTCTATTCTAAGTATTCGCCTGACAGGGCAATTTCAGGTGCCATTGATTCCCTTACGATTCTGCCCGGAACATTGATTCTCGCCCTTTCCCCTGCCCTCTGGCTGGGACTTGAAAAACTCCTGCAAAAGCTCCCCCAAGACTCATTTATCCTTGGAATTGAGACAGATGAAAAACTTCACAATATTGCAAGCGAAAAATTAGAGCAGCTGAAAAAAAACTGTGACAACTCACAAAAAAGCAATTTTTCATCCTCAAATTCAACTTTTGGCAGGGTCTTTCTCCTTCCTTTCAAAGAAAATGACTACATCGTGAACATACTCAGCGGTGAAAAGCTCCTCGACGAAATAAGTCTGCCCCATATTTCAACATTCCGCCGGGCCATACCGCTTGAAATGAGCGCTGGGACGCAATTTGACAAGGAAAATTACGCAAGTCTTTCTCGTCTTGCCCAAAACACAATCGCCTCATACTGGAAAAACAGAATTACCCTTACGAAGCTCGGACGGCTTTATTCAAGGAATATATTCAAAAATCTTGCAAACCTTCCTTCTGCCATCGATTTCAACAATCTGCTCAGACAAATAAAGAGGCCCATTTTCGTATTCGGGGCTGGAGAAAGTCTGGAAGCCACCATTAAAAATATTTCTTCAGAGGAAATAAAAAAATGTTTTGTTATTGGAGTTGATGCAGCCTGTCCTGCCCTAAAAGCACGCAAAATCAGGATAGATGCGGTGATTGCCCTTGAAGGACAAGTCGCAATCGAAAAAGCCTATATCGGCGCAAGCGCAGAAGATTCAATAATTTTCGCTGACATAACTTCCAGAAAACAGGTCACGGGACACACAAAAAAATCATTCACCTATTTTGCCACAAAATACACGGATGCTACATTTTTCAAGGAGCTTGGGCAAAAAGATTTTTTCCCCAGGCAAATTCCCGCCCTTGGCTCCGTAGGTCTTACCGCAGTTTACATAGCCCTGCTTTTAAGAGAAAACATAAACATTCCAGTTTTTGTGAGCGGCCTCGATTTTTCTTTTTCACTTGGACGAACTCACACGAAAAATACCCCGGCCCATATTGCCCGCCTTTGCTCGACCAACAGGTTCAGGCCAGTTGAAAACTATGACGCCGCATTCAGGGCCGGAGCAAAGCAATTCGCCGGCAAAAATGCCATTTCACTTTACACTGACACTGCCCTTGAAGGCTATGCGAAAAGTTTTGATGATGTTTTCTCAGGAACGCCAAACCTCTACGATGCGGGTATACAAGGCCTTCCTTTGGGCATAGAAAGAATCAGCCAGGAAAAGCTCAAGGCTTTTTTGGAAAGCCTTGAAGTCACCAATTCCGAAAAGCTCGGGTCAAAAGAAGAAAAAGATACCGCCCAAGAAAAAAAGCTGAAAAAGGCCGAAGAAATCAGAAGATTTCTCGAAAAGGAAGAAAAAGCCCTCAACCGCATAAAAGAGCTATTGATGTTCGGAAAAGATGTGGCCAGCTGCTCTCGCTCGCTGGAAGAAGAACTCAATGAGCTGATTTCCCCAAGAGAATACCTCTTCCTTCATTTCCCAGACGGCTATAAGTGTGACACGAAAAGCATAAGTTTCCTAAAACGAATCAGAAGCCAGATTGACTTTTTCTTGAAAGACATTAAAAACGGGTTAAAAGCGGAAAGTTGAAAGATGAAAACGGAAAGTTGAAAACTAAACTTCAACTGAACGCTTTGATTCAGCAGGCCCTTGTCTTTTTAAGCGTAAATTAAAGTGAAAAAGGCAGATTACACAGATTGTTTTTTTATATTGGACGCGGATTCACGCAGATAGACACAGATATATATATCCATCCGCATCTTTATTCTTATCCGCGTTCATCTGCGTCCATCCGCGTCTTATTTTTCTTCGATTCTACTCTTCCTTTTCTTTGAGGACTGCAAGGAAGGCGCTCTGAGGAAGCTCGACATTTCCGATCATCTTCATGCGTTTTTTTCCTTCCTTTTGTTTTTCAAGCAATTTTCGCTTTCGGGTGACATCACCTCCGTAACACTTGGCAAGGACATCCTTTCGCACAGGATTTACGGTCTCACGGGCGATAATCTGGCTTCCGATTGCCCCCTGAATGGCAATCTTGAATTGCTGTCGGGAAATTTCGCCCTTAAGTCGCTCACAGACCTTTCTTGCCCGAAGGGCAGCCTCTGGCTTATAGGCCAGCTGACTCAATGCGTCCACAGGCTTTCCGTTGAGCAGGATATCCACCTTTACAAGCTCCGTCTGCTGATAATCAGTCACCTCGTAATCGAAGGAGGCATAGCCACGGCTGTAGCTTTTTAGCTTGTCGTAAAAATCAAAGAGAACTTCGGCAAGCGGCATCTCATAGGTAAGCTCAACCCTCTTTTCGTCCAGGTATGTCATGTTCTTCTGAACGCCGCGTTTTTCAGTGCAGAGATTCATAATTGCGCCGATGTAATCAGTTGGCGTGATAATCGTTGCCTTGATATAAGGCTCCCAAGACTCCTGAATTTTTGTCTCTGGGAATTCAGTCGGATTATCGATAATCTGCTCTGTTCCGTTCGTGAGCTTGATTTTGTACTGAACGCTGGGTGCCGTAAAGATGACGGCCTGATCGTAATCTCGCTCAAGGCGCTCCTGAATGATTTCAAGGTGCAAAAGTCCCAAAAATCCGCAACGGAAGCCGTTACCCAGAGCCAGGGAATTGTCCTTTTCGTAAATGAGAGAGGCATCGTTTAGCTTGAGCTTTTCCATGCTCTCTTTAAGCTCTTCATAGTCGTTTGAATCTATAGGGTAAATCGAAGAGAATACGACAGGTTTTACATCCTTAAAGCCGCCAAGAGGCTCGGGAGCCGGGTCTTCAGCAAGAGTCACGGTATCACCAACACGGACATCGCTTACTGTTTTTACGCCCGCAATGATGTAGCCGACATCTCCAGCCTCAAGGTAGGGAGTCTCCTCGTAGTTGATTTTGAAAATGCCAATCTGGTCTACTTTATAGTCAGTGTTGTTTGACATAAAGCGGATTAAATCGCCCTTCTTGATTTTGCCCTCTTTGACCCTTATATGAATGATAACGCCTCTGTACTCATCATAGTGGCAGTCGAAAATCAGAGCCTGAGCCTTGCCATTCGGGTCGCCGCTTGGAGGGGGAAATTTCGTAACAATCGCTTCCATTAAGTCATCAATACCCTCGCCAGTTTTTGCACTTACAGGAACTGCGTCTTCGCTATCAAGTCCCAGGTCGTGGTCAATCTGTTTTTTTACGCCCGGAATATCAGCGGAAGGAAGGTCAATCTTATTGATGACAGGAACAATTGACAAATCCTGCTCCATTGCCATGTAAAGGTTGGAGACAGTCTGACTCTCAACGCCCTGGGAAGCATCAATCAAAAGAAGAGCCCCCTCACAGGAAGCAATGGCACGGCTTACCTCGTAAGAAAAATCTACATGTCCCGGAGTATCAACGAAATTAAGCTCGTAATCATGTCCGTCTTTTGCCCGGTAAGGAATCGTTACGGCCTGACTTTTTATGGTGATTCCCCTTTCCCGCTCAATGTCCATGTTATCGAGAATCTGATTTTTCATCTGGCGGTCATCGATAATCTTTGCCTTCTGAATCAGGCGGTCGGCAAGGGTTGACTTACCATGGTCGATGTGGGCAACGATACAAAAATTACGCTTATATTTCATTTCTGTCATATTTTACTCCATTCATTATTCATTCCGGCAAAAAACCGGGAAACTAAAAATAATAGGGGCTGTCAAGCTGGGAAGCTATGGCCATCATTCCGTCTAGGTAGCCTTTTTTACGGTTTTTCGCATAGATTTCCGCATAAATTACCGAATTATCATCATTCAGTTTGATGCTCCTTATTTCGACAGGGTCATTTTCTGAAAATCCTGACTCATCGGCAATGGATCCCTTTATTATACTCTCGATAGAATATTTTTTCGAGCTGGAAGTGGAAACCGAAAGCAGTTTCATTCCAAAAATGGGAACAAAGGATTTGGCAATTATATCTCCCTTGTAAATATTATAGCCTGGTTGCTCTGGCCGTACCGCAAGATAAATGTTTTTTTCGAAGAATTCGCTTTCACCACGGCGATATTTGATTTTTACAATGGACTTGGCAGAGCTCTTCATCAGTATGTCCTGCATGTCCTCCAGGCTGGAAACTTTCTGTCCGTCAAATTCAGTAATCAAGTCCCCCACCTGCATTCCCGCACGGCTGGCACTTGCCCCAGGGAAAACATACTGAACTTCAAGCCCCGCATCCTTGCCCAGCTCCTTCTTTGTGTGGCCAAAGCAGCCAAGCCAGGGGTGGCTTACCTTGCCACCAGCATAAAGGGCAGGAAGAAGGCTCTTCAAATACTCTACTGGAATCGCAAAATTCAAGCCTTCATATTGAAGGGCACCCGCAAAAACAATTGACTGAACATTTCCCTTTGAGTCAATACAGGGGCCTCCAGAATTTCCCTGGTTAACGGCCGCATCAATCTGCATTACTGAGCCAAGGGTAAACAATTTTCGGTCCGTGGCACTGACAATTCCACTCGTAAGGGTACGCTCCAGCCCCACAGGAGAGCCGATTGCAAATATTTTGTCCCCAACATCCAAATCCTCGCTAGAACCAAGGTTAAAGACATAGGGAGCGTCAACTTCAGTCTTTATAAGGGCAAGGTCTATTTCCGGGTCGTAGCCAATCACTTTGGCAGGAATGCGGGTATCGCTGTCCTCGGCAAGTTTAATAAAAAGGCGGGAAAAGCCCTCGCTCTTTTTATCGACGAGATCCGCAATTACATGATGATTCGTGACGATGTAGCCATTTTTTGAGATAAAAAACCCAGAGCCGATAACTCGGTCAGCGAAGCCCATTCCCCGCTCAACCCGAATTCCCTTGTCAACCCAGATTGTAACCGTTCCGTTTATATATTCAGAAGGCTTTCCGGCTGAGAGAGATTTTTGCGAGCTGAGTCCCGGCACATTTTTTACCGAAAGCTCCTCCAGCTGGGAAAGCGACTTGGAAAGCTTGGGCAAAGCCTTTGATGAAAGCGTGGTGAATGACTTTGAGATTCGTCTTGCGCTGTACCAGTCTTCTTTTTTTACTGCCTCATCAAATTCTTCAAGCAGTTTTTCCTCACATTCAGAAATTGTCTCGTCATCTTTTAGCAGATATGAGCGCCACAAGGCCTGCAGGGCATTTTTTCCAAGCAAATCACGGATTCTCTTCTGTTCCTCCATGCGTGCATCTTCCTGCGTGTAATCAATGCCCGTAAAAACATCATCAGGCTCTTTTATTGAGGCACAAGAAGAAAGCAAAGAAGAAATAAAAAAGAGGGATGCAAGCATTATAACATTCTTTTTTATTCTTAAATTCAAAACTTTACCATTCATTTTATCTTTTGACTTCCATTGCGAAAAGCATTTTTTCTATGCGGACTGCAAGAAAGCGTCTTCTTTGAGATTTTTCCCCACACTCCACTATCATTGAAACACCCTGCTCGCTGACTTGGTTAACATTATTAAGAATATTCTCTTCTTCAACTTTGCTTCCCTGACCAGAAATCCAGTAAAAATTCTCTGAACTTCCTTTTTCAACTGAAAGAATTTCCTTTCCTGTCTGAACAAAAACCGGAATTTCATTTTCGGAAAAAACAGTGACAAGAGAGTCTGTCAAAGGCTGATGGAATTTCGCTTCCTCACGCAGCTTTCCGTCCAGCATCGAAGGCTGCTTCACATACTGAATGTCCCACTTTCCGTCGCCGTCCGTGTCCCAGGAAGAAATTTTTCCAGGTTTTTTGTCGCCTACAGTCCCTGGAATATACTCCTCGGTGAAATCAGCTATTGTGTCGCCATTTCTGTCAACGGTGATTTTTTTTACATAAAAACCGCTTCCATGTGCCGGTGAACCAAAAAGATTGGTCATAATCTGCATTTCATCGCTAATTGAAATGAAATTTTCGTTTGGATTCCTTGAAAAACCGTAATATTCCGAAGTCTCAAAGAGTCCGTCTCCGTCAACATCAACTTTTCTTGAAACAGGGATTCCTTTTTCAAATTGAGCCATGGCATAAATTTTGTCACCCACTGAGTAACTTGCAAGCTGAGCCACACCATTAAGAAGGCTGACCTGAATTACAGCCCCCTCCCTCTCACGGGATGGAATCGTATAGCTAAGGGCTGCCCTGAGCAAATCCTGGCCAGAAACAGAGGTCTCGTCATTTTTTTTGAGCACAGGGATAAAAAATTCCGTCCCCAGACTCTCTTTGAGTGAAGGATCGGCTTCTATGCCAAAAGGTGACCAGGCAAGGCTTTCGGCCAGAAGAACGAAGCGCAAGTCACTATGCCTGTTGTCCATTTTATAGGAAGCGACAGAAATATAAGGCCAGACAGAATATTCAATTTCGAGGGCATTTTCTGCCATTTTAAGCCTGAGCGGAAGGCCGAAATCACATTCGGCAGACCATTCGTTCTCATCATCCTGGTTTTCATCGTAAAAAATACTTTCGGGACGACCACGGTTGTAGATGACGGTCATATTTGAAATCAAATCCGCATCCTCATCCATCGTAATTTTTCCCTTATAAGAATTGAGATATTCAGCGAATTCTTTCTTTCCATCGTCAGACTTTAGGAGAGAGGCAAAATTTTCCAGCATATCAAGGGAAACCGAGACATCTGAGAATTCGTAAAAGTAATCAAGGGCAGAATTTTCGTCAAGAAGCCCGGCTTTTAGGGCTTCAATGGCATACAAGGGCGATTTTATATTTTTTGAGCTGAAAGCCTTGAGCATGCGAATTTTCTTGGCCTCT
>DGTW01000258.1 GCA_002393835.1 Treponema sp. UBA4326 | reverse complement strand
CAGTTAGCAGTGAGCAGTGAGCAGTGAGCAATTTTCAACTTTCAACTTTCAACTTTCAACTTTCAACTTTCAACTTTCAACTTTCAACTTTCAACTTTCAACTTTCAACTTTCAACTTTCAACTTTCAACTTTCAACTTTCAACTTTCATCTTTCCGTTTTCACTTTTTATTTTTTCCGCTATGATAGGGGCATGCCCCAGATTCCAATCCTTTTTGAAAACGATGATATTTTTGTGATAAACAAACCCGCCGGCGTCGCAGTTCAGGGCGGAGAAGGCATTGCCCATCCTCTCGACGAAGAATTTTCTAAGCAGGTGGGCTTCAAGGTTTATCTCGTGCACCGTTTGGATAAGGAAACTTGCGGCCTTATGGTCGTGGCAAAAAATCCTAAAGCCGCCTCAAAATGGATTGACCTTATCGCCTCAAAACAGGTTCAGAAAGAATACACGGCAATCTGCTTTGGTGAGCCTCTTATAAACGGAAAAAAAGAAAAATCCGGCAGAATTTCAGACTCTGTGGTCAGAAAAAACGCTAAAGGCGGGCGGGAGCAAAGTGCGGTCACTGATTTCACCGTGGAAGAAGTGCGCATGGTGGAGATTCCAGTTTTCTCAGAAAATCCCGAAGAAGGGGCGGAAAAGCTTCTTCCCCTCACATTTTCAAAAATCCACCTTAAGCTTGGGACTGGCCGAATGCACCAGATACGAATCCATCTTGCATCGGTGGGCGCTCCAATCTGCGGTGACGACAAGCACGGAAATTTCAAGCTCAACAAGCTTGCAAAAAAACATCTCAAAATAAAGAATCTTCTATTATGTTCCTCAAAGCTCACGATTCCAATGGGCGATGGAAAAAAACGCGTCTTTGAAATCCCCCTTCCAGAATATTTTGAAATAAAGGAAGAAAATTAAAATTTTTTGAAAAAGACCCGCTCGGGATTGGAAGCCCGAAGTAGCCGAAGGCTATGAGCGTGAGCGAAGGCTGGAAAGCCCGTTGCCGATAAGAGTCGCGCCTAATTTTTTGAATCAGGCTTAAAGTCTTAATCATCGCTTCCCTAAACTTTTTTTTTCAGATTCCGATATTAATAAAGACAGTGAAAAATCTGGCAAATTTCAAAAACACTTACTTTTGGAATTGCCCTGTTTTCCTGTCGGGGTTTTATGAACAGGTGGGTAAAATTTTTAATTTCAGGTCTTTTCGCTTTTTTCTGTGTTAGTGGTGCTTTTGCAAAATCACTTTCCATTCAGATTATCCAGAACAATCCTGGTCAGGAGAAAATCTGGGCTACTTCATATCTCTTTGAGCAGAACATCACTGATTATTTTTTTGATGCCGGTGACATCGTTTCAAGCTCGCCAATCTGGATTTCTGCTTCTGAGGACAAAAATAAAAGTGCCCTCCGTGCTTCTCTTGATGAAAACCGTCAGGGTGGCATGGAAGTTTTGGTGAGGGTTGAGCTTTTTTATGATGTGAAAAATTCATCTAACCCGGACGGGCTTCTTCTTAATAACATAAAAAACGTGGAGTGGAAAGCTTACGCCCTTGATACTGGCCGTGAGATTTTCAAAGGAAAGGCAGAGCCTGAGAGAGTTGACTCAAAAAACAATAATGAGCTGGGCTTGAGTCAGTTCGCAGGCTACATCGCATATAAAATCAACACTCAGATGAAGTTCCAGTAAAAAGAGGCGATGAGGAGAAATTATGAAAAAGATTACGCTTTTTATTCTTACTATTTTTACAGTCGCGACTTTATTTGCCGCAGCCCGGCCCTCCCTTGACGGACGAGCTGTCGTTGCTGATAGCGGAAGTATGCCAAGGGGACTTTTTGCAAGAACAGTCGGCTATCTTCCCGGTGACAGCGTTACGGTCACTAATCCGGCAACTGGAAGCACTGTTGATGTTTTGATTCTCGGTGCCATTGATCCCAGCGAGGGCGTGGCCATTCTGCTTTCTCCTGAAGCCGCCGACGGATTGCGTATCCGGCCCGATTCAAACGTTCAGGTTAAGCTTACCAAGCGTTCAGGCAGCCTTGACGAAAATGCCAATGGTTCTGCCGTTCTTTCTGATGTTGCTGATGAGGCAGCCGCTAAAAGCGTGGAAGTTTCTGCTGAAATTCCTGAGACAATGAAAGGCGTTGTCGCAGAGCCTTCTCCTGAGTCAAATCCAGAGCCAGATTATGAAGAATTTCCTGCCGTTCCTGAAGAAAATAAGGAGCTTGCAGCGGTCGCTCCAGTGGAAGAAAGTCCCGTAATTGCTTCTATTCCAGCCCAGGTCGTCGAAGAAAAAACTGAGCTTGAGCCTTTGTATGAGGAAGTTCCGGCCATTCAGGAAGAGACTCTTGAAAAAGTTGTCGATGACAGCCTGAATTCACTTCCGGCGGATGATGAGAAACTTCAGAAAGTCGTGCTTGTTGAAGAGGAGCCTGCCTATCCTGAAGAAAAGGAAAGCGAGATTGTAGCGATCGAGGATGAAAAAAAGGTAGAGGTCGTCGAAGAGAAAAAACAGAACCTTGTCAGCAATGAGCCAGAGCTTGCATCAATCGTTCAGGAAGAAGAGCTTCCACCCCTTGATGAAGAGGTAAAAGAAGTTGCTGTTGTTAGCGAAGAGATTGCAGAAGAAAAGAAAAGCGAGGATGCACCCTTAGCAGATGCCTATCAGCCAATTATCCTGGTTCCAGCCGAGCCTAATCCTCCGGTCGTTGAGGAAATTGCCGAACTTGAGCCTTCTGTTGAGGTTGCTGAAAGTGCTGAAAGTGCTGAAGTCGCTGAAGTTGCTGAAGTTGCTGAAAAATCTGAGACTCCAGAGGTTTCGGAAGTTGTTGAGGTAATTCCTGCCGTCGTTGAGGAGAAAAGCGAGAAAAGCCTGGCAGAGAAAAAGCCTCTTGTCTCAAATGACTGGACAAACTATGTCGTTCCTTCCCTCAAGAATCTCCGAAGCGGAAGCTATTACATTCAGGTGGCTTCACTTGGAAATACTGACAACATAAAGAATTTCGTGGACAAATATTCCTGCAAATATCCGATTGTCCTGGTCCAGAATTCCGGCAAGACTGTCTATCAGATGATGGTTGGCCCGCTCAACATCGACGAGTACGGCTCGGTTGACGAAAAATTCAAGGCCTACGGCTTCAAGGATGCCTTCGTCAGAAAAATCAAGTAAGTGGAAAGTTGAAAATGGCGCGAGGGAGTAAAA